>JABZHK010000019.1:0-12366 GCA_015258885.1 Atopobium sp. | reverse complement strand
CGTCAATTACTTGTGGGTCAACCTTCTTAAGCTTAAGAGTGAACGCCATGTTGTCATAAACGGTCATATTTGGATACAGAGCATAGCTTTGGAAAACCATTGCAATATCTCGGTCTTTTGGTGCAACATCATTGACAAGCTTTCCATCAATATAAAGCTCGCCAGCAGAAATATCTTCTAGGCCTGCAATCATGCGAAGCGTAGTAGATTTGCCGCAGCCCGAAGGACCAACAAGCACCACAAACTCGTGCTCCTTGATAGTGAGATTGAAGTCTTGAACAGCGACAACACCCTCTTCAGTCACCTCAAGGTTGCTCTTTTTCTGCTCAGTTTTCTTACCAAAGAGAGACTTGCTCTTCTTCTCATTTGGGTAAATCTTTTTTATATTCTTTAAAACGATTTCTGCCATGATAAAACCTTTCAGAAATGCCTATAGCTTGCTGCAATACATTGAGATTTAGCCTTTTACCGCGCCAGAAATGACACCATTGATGATGTAGCGCTGGCACAGCAAATACATAATGACAATTGGGACAATAACCATCATGATGCAGGCAAACATTGGACCCATCTCTACGCGTCCATATCCACCTCTAAAGTACTGAATCAGAATTGGGATAGTTTGGTATTTGGTTCTATCCAGTACGAGGTATGGAAGCAAATAGTCATTCCAGACCCACATGGTTTCGAGAATACCAACAGAAATATACGTTGGCTTCATAATAGGTAAAACAACATGGAAGAATGTCTGAAGTGGGTTGCAACCATCAATAGTTGCAGCTTCCTCAATCTCAAGAGGAATGGTCTTAACAAATCCAGCAAACATGAATACTGCTAATCCAGCGCCAAAGCCCAAGTAAATGAAGCAAATATTGAAAGGAGTATTAAATCCAAGCGTGTTTGCCATATTGGACAGCGTGAACATAAGCATCTGGAAAGGCACTACCATCGAGAAGACAAACAGGTAGTACAAAATGTTGCTAATGCGATTTTTTACACGAACAATAAACCATGCACACATTGAGCAGCAAACCAAAATCAGTGCTACAGATGTGATGGTAATTACTAGAGAATATCCAAAGGCTGCTAAGAAACCTTGCTTCTCTAAAGCGGCAATGTAGTTAGCAAAGCCTGCAGAGTTCTCTGATGTAACAAAATCAAACGCCGTGGATGTAGTAATAGTTGTTTCTTCTTTGAATGAATTCATCAAGATCATAACCATTGGATAAATCCATGCAAGAGAAAGAATGGTAAAGAATACAGCAAGAATTTTATTAATGATTTTATCGCGCTTCATTATTGCTGCACCTCCCTCGACCTGGTGGCTCTCAGCTGAATCATGACAATACAAATAACTAGAATGCAGAAAATAACAGCTTTAGCCTGGCCGATACCCATCCACTTTGCTCCCTGTCGAGCGTAGAAGGTATTGTAGATATTAAGAGCAAGCATTTCGGTTGCGTGCTTAGGCTCACCTGCAGTAAGTGCTAAGTTCTGATCAAATAATTTAAAGCCATTTGTTACCGTCAAGAAAAGACAAATAGTAATGGTAGACATAAGATTTGGAATTTTTACCTTCCAAAGTGTCTGCCAAGCATTTGCTCCATCAACTCTCGCCGCTTCAAGATAATCACTTGGGATAGACTGCAGGCCAGCAATATAAATGATCATCATGTAACCAACTTGCTGCCAAAGAGTAAGAAGAATCATTCCCCAGAATCCAGCAGTGCTATTAAGCGCAAGAAGCTGCTCGCCCACAATAGAAAGCGCGCAGTTAATCAAAATATTCCAGATGTATCCCAGAACAATGCCGCCAATAAGATTAGGCATAAAAAAGACAGTTCTAAATGAATTGGTACCCTTAAGGTCTTTTCTAGTTAAGGCAAGCGCAATTGCAAGCGCTAATACATTAATAAGAACTGTTGAGACTAATGCAAATAATGCGGTATACCAAAAAGCATTAGCAAACTGTGGGTCAGAGAAAGCTGCTACATAGTTATCTAGACCAACTGGTTTAGCATCGCTAATGGTAATAAATTTACAAAACGAAAGATAAAATCCCTGCACAAACGGAATCATAAAGCCAAACAAAAAAGATAGCGCAGTAGGCAGAACAAATAATGGCCACCACCGCTTCAACATCTTAGCCATAGAGATACCCTCCAATAACAAGAGACGAGAAGAGAGATCTCTCTTCTCGTCTCTCACCAATCAAAGCATTACTAGAAGGACTACTATGCGTTAGCCTCTTTTTCAGTCTTCCAACCGTCAACAAATGCAGACTTAACAGCATCCCAGTCCTCTGTTCCTGCTGCATAGCCCTTAAGTGCACTGGAGAGATTGTTCTTCCACTCCTGAGAAGGAATGTAAATGAAGTCCCAAGCAACAGACTCATTGCCCTTCTTTGCATACTCAGCTGCAATGTTTGCAAGAGCATTCTTAGTTGCCTTTGCGTTCTTGAATGGAATGGTGAAGCCCATTTCCTCAGCAATTGCAGTGGTAGCTGTATCAGAAGTCACGCACCAATAGATAAAGTCAAGTGTTGCCTTCTGAGAAGCGTCGTCTGCCTTGGAGCTTACGCACCAATAGTTCTCGCCGCCGGAGCACATACCCTGCTTCTCTTCACCCTTAACACCAATATAAATTGGAATCATACCAAGAGCATCGTCACCAAGCTTCTTGATGTCATTGTATGCCCAGGTACCGTTCTGGTAGAAGACTGCGTCGCCGTTAACAAACTCTGCCACAGCGTCATCACCAGTCTTGCCAGAAAGCTCTGTTGGGCTGCATGTGGCATTGTTGATATAGAGATCAAAAATCTGCTTGTAGTTAGGGAGATACGTTCCCTTAATTTCTTTAGCCTCAGGATTACCAGTATCCTTGAACTCATAGTACAGAGGAAGATTTGCAAGGTGTGTGGTAAAGCGCCAGTCAGAACTGGAATCAAGGCCAGCGCTAGTGAATGCGCCCTTTACGCCAAGCTCTGCTTTGCGAGCCTGAATATCCTCAACGACCTTCTTCAGTGAAGCAAAGTCCTTGATGTCGTCTCCCTTATAGCCAGCCTTCTCAAGCAGCTTCTTGTTGTAGATAATGCCGTAGTCTTCCTCTACGTAGTCAACACCGTAGACAACGCCATCCTCCTGAAGCTTAAGAGCATCATTAGTGAGCTCATCCAGAATCTTGGCGCCCTTAAGGTCAATGCAGTAATCTTTTACGCCAATAAGACCAGAAGGTCCATTTGTCTGGAACAGTGTTGGAGCTACAGAGGCGTCCTTGTTAATCTCAGACTGGAATGTCTGTGCATAGGTATCAGAAGCAGCAGTTACTACCTTTACAGGAACCTTTGTTTCCTCAGTATACTTAGCTGCAAGATCTTTCCACTGCTGATCAGCCTCAGGCTTGAAGTTCAGGAAATAAACTGAACCGTTTGCAGAATCAGACCCTCCCTGCTTTTTGTCGTTATTTCCTCCACAAGCAACAAGACCCAGTGAGCAAAGAGCTGATGCACTTAAGGTGACAAACTGCCTACGATTGATACCGGACATAAGACTCCTCCTTAGAGAGTGCTCCTAACCCTTTGCTAGGTTGCATCTCTTCTCATGATTTTCATAAGCTATGCTTTGATACACGTTCAAAACAATTTTGCTTATGTCTACAAAATAAAAGTATATTAGTATTAACGAGTTGTTTAAACAACTTACTTCTGAGCGGTATGAAATTATCGGTAAATGGTATGAAAGGAATCATTTTATGTAACTTTCATTTTATAAAGCTACTATCTAATCAAGAGCAACTTGAACATGCAACTCCAACCTTCAACAGCACGTTAAGGAAAAAATATGCCAAGCGCACGGTTTAATACGATTTATCATGATTTAAAAAATAAGATCTTAGACGGGACATATGCGTATGAGTCCTATTTACCAACCGAGATGGAGCTTACTAAGATATATTCCTGCTCCAGAAACACCGTTCGACGTGCGCTCACACTTCTGTCCGATGAAGCTTTTCTTCAGCCTATTCACGGTAGGGGCGTACGCGTTATTTGGCAGAAAAAGCCAAGTGAGGTTATTGGCTCATTAGAAGGGCTTGAGTCCTTTCAAGAATATGCCCACAGAAACAATCTTGTACCTGAAACAAATGTCATTGTCTTTGAGCACGTTCCTTGCACAGACAGTATTTCTCATCAAACTGGTTTTAAAGCAGGAGAAGAACTTATCCACATTGTTCGAATCCGTAAACTCGACGGATCTTCTCGCCAGATAGACAACGATTACCTTTTAGCATCTGCCGTTGGAAATCTAACCATTGCTGATGCATCAACGTCTATTTATGCATACCTAGAAAACACGCTTCATATGAAAATTCTAAAGAGCAAAAGAACCATCAGTGTTGAACTGGCAACTGAAGAAGACCAGCAACATTTAGAGCTTGGAGATTTTAACTGCGTTGCAGTGGTGGAAAGCCATTCATTCAACTCAAAAGGCGTTATGTTTGGCTTCACACAAACTCGTAGTCATCCAGAAACGTTCTGCTATAAGGTTATTTCAAAAAGATAATCTGCGGTTAAATGTGCAGAATAAATTTCTTCTCTAGTTTGTGGAAGACGGTATAGCCAATTACGAGGGCAAGAACTGCAGAAACAAGGCAGCCTAAAATGGTGCTTGTTGCAGGAAACTTCTGGAAAAGAAGGCAGTCTCTAATAAATGTTACAAAGTGGAACATTGGATTAAAGCGCTCAATCTGAAGCATCCAAGGTGACATGATGTTAACGGAATAGAAGAGCGGTGTACCATACATCCAGGCAGTGGTTACAACGCTCCACAGGTGGATAACGTCTCTAAAGAAGACTGCAAGGGCCGAGAGAAGCATTGCAAGACCGATGCAAAAACAAGCCAGAAGAAGCAAAGCAACAGGTGTGAGCAATGAATAAATTGTGAGCGGGATGCGGAAGACAAGCATAACAATACCAACAGCAATGAGCGAGAAAAGATAGTTTACAACCGCAAAAAGCACCTTCTGAACAGGGAAAACAACACGATTGATGCGAACCTTCTTAAGCAAGCTAGATGCATCAATAATTGAACGCATTCCCATAGTGGTTGCATCGTTCATCAGCTGAAACGCTGTGTTACCAAGAATAAGATACAGAGGATAGTTCACAACATCCTCGGCACGGTTGCCCAAAAAAGTAGAAAAGACAACTGCCATAACGGTCATCATCAAAAGTGGGTTCAAAACTGACCACACAACGCCCAAAATGGAACGGCGATATTTGAGCTTGAAGTCTTTACTTACCAGCTGACGCAAAATGAACTGGTCACGCTGATGTGTTGGATACCACGCATCTCGAGCAGAAACAGCAACAAGACTTGCACTTGCACTATTAGTATTTGCAGAAACTACGCTTGTGTCCCGCGCATTATTAGTTTGTGTTGAAGACTCGCTCACGCGCTATCCTTTTCTACCGATTTCTGTATGGTTTATCCTAGCACAGACAGACAAAGCCGTTTAAACTTGAAACGTTGTTGAACTGTTTTCTCCACTATTTTATTTTGATATGTGGTGACAAGACTATTTAGTAACAGCGCGCTCAACAGCAGCGCTTGTAGAAATGGTGCAATATGTCTCAATCCCCTCTTGGACGCACGCTTATCATTGCTAATCCAGCTGCTCATAGCGGTAAAGGCGCAGCTGGTGCAGAATTTGCCCGTCATTTCCTTACCAGCTATTCTGCTGCAACGGACGGTTACGAGCTCAAGCTCACCACAGCTATGGGAGATGCTCGTGTCATGGCCGCAGAAGCAGCAGATTTTGATACGGTTGTCGCACTTGGCGGAGATGGCGTCATCCACGAGGTGGTCAACGGCCTCATGACCTTATCGCCAGAGGTTCGTCCAGCGCTTGGCATTATCCCTATGGGTTCGGGAAACGACTATGCACGCACTCTGGGTATGAAAATTAACGACCCCGAAGGCGCGTTTGCACAGCTTGTTCGCGGCAAGGTTAAGCAGCTAGAGATTGGTCGCATCAACGACGTCTACTTCATGGAGACCATGTCGTTTGGACTTGATGCAGCTATTGCAGCCGACACCACAAAGCGCCGCGCGAACAACTCCTCTACCGAGGGCGAGGCGCTCTTCTTAACCTCGGGTCTCAAGTTTATGGCTGCAGGTAGCAAGGGTTACCCTTGCACCGTTTCGTTTGATGGCGAGAAGGACATTGATCTTCAAGCGCTTATCATGGCCTTCCAGATTGGCCCTACGTATGGCGGCGGCTTTAAGGTCTGTCCGCATGCGCAGCCTGACGATGGCCTTCTTACCGTCTGCTACAACACTAAAGTGCCTATCATTCCTCACCTGCTGGCTCTGTTTGGCCTGGCAAGAGCTGGTAAACACGTCAACTCCCGCATCATTGAGGAGCGTCACCTTAAACATGCAGTAGTGACCTTCCACGAGCCTGTCCCCGTTCAGGTTGATGGCGAGGAACTCCCCTTTGCAGAACAGTTTGTCATTGAGGTTATTCCCGCTGCACTTTCCGTGATTGTTCCCTAGCGCACAGAGCGACTCCTGCGCCGTAGGTCGCGTTTCGAGGCTCGGGCTTTGCTGATTGCGCATTGCGAGAAGATCGATCTTCTCGCCAAAAGGTTTAACGTTAAAGAAACAGGGGCACCTGCCAGCGCAGATGCCCCTGAATTTGTATCGTGTAAGCTAAGATTTAGCAACTAGAACTTAGCGAGCTTCACGCTCAAGCAGAGCCTTAACCTCAGCTGCGGTATCAAGCTCCATGACGCGAGCAGTGAGCTCATCTGCCTCAGCCTTTGTCCAAGCAGCAATGGTCTTACGGGTACGCAGGACAGATGGTGCAGAGACGGAGAACTCGTCCAGACCAAAGGAAAGAAGGACTGGGATGAGCAGTGGATCTGCAGCAGCCTCGCCGCACATACCAACCATGATCTTCTCCTTGTTGCCCTCGCCGATGAGGAACTTGAGAGAACGGAGAACGGATGGCTGGTAGACCTCGTAGAGGTAGGCAACGCGATCATTGCCGCGGTCAGCGCACATGGTATAACCGATGAGGTCGTTGGTACCAATAGAGAAGAAGTCGCACTCACGAGCCAGCTTATCTGCAATCAGAGATGCAGATGGGGTTTCGATCATGGTGCCGACCTCAATGTCCTTGTTGTAAACTACGCCCTCAGCGTCAAGCTCACGCTTGCACTCCTCAACAAGAGCCTTTGCCTCACGGACCTCGTCAACAGTAGTAACAAGAGGAAGCATAATCTTGATGTCGCCAAATGCGGATGCACGGAGAAGAGCGCGGAGCTGAACCTTGTACTGTTCAGCATTGTTGAGGCAGTAACGGATAGCGCGGAAGCCCATGAATGGGTTCTCCTCGGCCTTCATGTTGAGGTAAGGAATCTCCTTATCGCCACCAACATCAAGAGTGCGGATGATGACAGGCTTATCCTTCATGCGTAGAGCAACCTTCTGGTAAGCAGCAAACTGCTCTTCCTCACTTGGAAGCTCCTTTGCGTCCATGAACAGGAACTCGGAGCGGAAAAGACCAATGCCCTCAGCGTCAGCTTCAACTGCGCCGTTAGCATCATCTGGGTTGCCGATATTAGCAACAAGCAGAACCTTGATGCCGTCAGCAGTTACGGTCTCCCTGCCACGATAAGCCTCAAGAGCGGCCTTCTCTGCAGCATAAGCCTCAGCCTGAGTCTTGTACTCAGCAAGCTCAGCCTCAGAAGGATTAACAACAACCTTGCCATTGGTGCCGTCGACAACAATAGCGTTGCCAGTTGCAACCTCAGAAGTGATGTTAGGAACAGAAAGAACTGCAGGAATCTCAAGAGCACGAGCAATGATTGCGGAGTGAGAAGTACGACCACCAGTCTCGGTAACAATACCTGCAACGTGGTCCTTATCGATGTCTGCGGTCATAGAAGGAGTCAGCTCATGGCAGACAATGACGGAGTTCTCTGGAAGTGTGGAGAGGTCAACAACCTCTTTACCAAGAAGGTCAGCGAGAAGACCAGTCTTTACGTCAGCAACGTCTGCAGCGCGCTCACGGAAGAGCTCATCCTCCATGCCAAGGAACATGTTGTAGTACATGTCGTATGCGTCACTTACAGCCTGCTCAACGCAGGTGCCACCGTCAATTGCGCCGTTAACAGCCTCTTTGATGCCCTCATCCTCAGCAAACTCAATGTGAGCACCCATAATTGCAGCAGCTTCCTCGCCCACCGTCTTGGTCATGCGCTCAATCTGCGCATTTGTCTGTGCGATGAACTTAGTTACAGCCTCTGCGTAACGAGCCTTCTCTGCAGCTGTATCTTCAACAGTGTGTGGAGTAAAAGTAAGATCTGGATCTACGGCAACCTGAGCAGTACCGATGCCGATTCCATTGGACGCATTGACTCCCTCAAACATACTTGCTCCTATCATTGTCCGCGAAGCGGTGCGTATAGTTCTGCATGACTGCCCAAAAGGACAACAGTCGCAGAGTCAAACCTATCTTTGTACAGAGTAACATTTTTTTGACCTGTTACGTTGTGAGTATCGTTAAATAAATTTCAATAAAAAACACTTGGCAAGAGAATCTTTCTTGCCAAGTGTTTGTACGTTCACGATAGTAAAAGTGTTCAGTATTTCTTGCGCGGCGAAAGTACACCATCTGAGGGTTTCTCGCCAAAAGACCTAGACGATTAGCTTGTGTTACTACTCAGAATCTGCGAGCCAAGAAGACTTACCCTCGCGGCTCTCCTCTTTCTGGCGCGCAAGCTGAATCTCTTCAGCAATAGAGGCGGGCATTTCTCGACCCATCTTCTTGTAGAGAGCAGTGACAACACGGTCGATGGTTGCGCGCTTTGCGATTCCTCGGCTTGCTGCAGTTGCCGTTCCGCAAGCAGAAGCGTAGATAAGCGCAGTGTCGTAATCGTAGCCAGCGGTGGTCTTTGCCAAAAAGCCTGCAACCATGGAGTCACCAGCGCCAGTTGCGTTAACAAGGCGAATCTTTGCAGTTGGGACAATGTGCTCAGCACCGTACTCGTCCAGGAGAAGCGAACCTGCACCGCCGCAAGAAACGATAACGTTGCGAGCGCCACCGTCCTGGAGCTTCTTTGCAAATGGAATGCACTCTTCTGGAGTCTCTGGGCTTGCACCAAAAATACGGCCGACCTCGTGGTTGTTAGGCTTGATCAGGAATGGTTGAGCCTTAATAGCCTCCATAAGCAGCTGACCAGGAGCGTCAACAACAAACTGAATACCGCGACCAGCAAGCTGAGCCATAAGGCGAGTGTAAATATCTTCTGGGAGAGAGCTTGGAATAGAACCGGTAAGAACCAGGGTGTCACCTGCGCCAACAACGTCCATGCGCTCCAGCAGCTCATCAACCTTTTTCTCTGGAATGCGTGGGCCATTGCCGTTGACCATGGTCATAACAATGCCGTTAAGCTTGACGTTAATGCGAGTAAAGCCAGAATCCAGCTTGACGAAGTTACTTGGAATACCCTGACGCTGAAGATCACTCAGCAGGTATTCACCGGTAAACCCACCGACAATGCCCATGGCAACGGTGACCTTATCAAGCTCATTGAGAAGCGTAGAGACGTTAATACCATTACCACCGCAGTGCAGCTCTTCTGATGACGAGCGGTTGGTAAAACCCATGTCCAATGTGTTTGGGTGCATGACATAGTCAAGCGCGGGATTAAGCGTCATTGTGTAAATCACGGCGAGTCCTCCGAACTACAATAAAATCATGGAGACTTCAGTATGACGCAATCGCTCTCAACAAACAATTAGAATCTAGCGACTCACAAAAAATAAAAACCCCGACGCAAGCCGGGGTTTGAAATTCAAATGGTGGATCGTCAGGGGTTCGAACCCTGGACCTTGGGATTAAGAGTCCCCTGCTCTACCAGCTGAGCTAACGATCCAATTAACGTTTCGAATGGGGTGGGAAAAGGGGCTCGAACCCTCGACCTACGGAGCCACAGTCCGTCGCTCTGCCAACTGAGCTACTCCCACCATTTGGCCACCTCATGAAACGCAGCTAAATCATTATTACAGAATCAGAAAAAGATGCAAGCGAGAAACGCAGATTTTTCAAACTCTTTTTTGATTTTCTTTGAAATCTGCCGGTGCAACGGGTTTCTCGCCAAACAAAATGCGGAGAAGAACGAGCTTCTCCGCATCTGAGTAAATGCACTATACGTGCAGGTATATGGTGGTGCAGAGCCTAGACGTTGCGGTCAGCGCGCGTAGAAACTGCAGACTGCTCCTAGAAACCGTGAGCCGTGAGCGCTGCGTCCAGGCGATCCAGTGCCTCTTCAATCTCCACACGAGGGGCTGCCAAATTCCAACGCTTGAAACCCTGGGCAGCCTTGCCAAAGAAGACGCCGTCGGTGAAGAAAATCTGGGCCTCAAACTGCAACAGATGCTCGAGCTCTTCTGGAGTAAGGCCAAGGTCCCTGAAGTCGAGCCACTGGAGGTAGGTTCCCGTGATTGGTGCGAGTTTCACCCGAGGGTGCTTGTTAGCGAAGAAGTCCAAGACCAACTTCTGGTTGTCGTCAACAGCCTTGATGCATGCGTCCAGCCATGCCCCACCCTTGCTGTAAGCCAGCTCACAGGCCTTGAAGCTGATTGGATTGCATGAGGTGGTCTCTCGGGCCTGCAGGCGCTTCTCGAGGCGACTGCGCAGTTCTGGATTGCTCACGATGATGTTGCTGAACTGCGTGCCAGCCAGGTTGAAACTCTTTGAAGCGCTTGTGCAGGTAATGGTACGCGCTGCGACCTCATCGGAAATTGTTTCAAAGACGATATGCGTAGAGCCTGGCATGATGAGGTCGTGGTGGATCTCGTCAGCAACCACGATGAGGTTGTGTTTAACCGCAATCTCTGCGATGCGCGTGAGCTCTTCTTTGGTCCACACGCGACCGCTTGGATTGTGGGGTGAACACAGGATGACCATGGTGTTCTTTGGCTCGGCGGCAAGTTTCTCAAGCAGGTCAAAGTCAATATCGTAGTGAGGACCCTCCGACAGGACAAGCGGGCACTCTACCAGCGCACGGTTATTCTCCTCAACTGCCATGTAGAACGGATGATAGACAGGAGTAAACAGGATGACGCCCTCGTCTGGCTGGGTAAACTCGGCAACAGATGCAAAGAGCGCAGGCACCACGCCTGAAGAGTTGAGCAGCCACTCTGGTTTTACATCCCAGTTGTGGCGAGTCTTCATCCACTTGCACACAGCCTGCTTCATCTGATTGGTTGGCACGGAATAGCCAAGAATTGCGTCATTGATATATTCCTTGAGGCCCTCGACAATCTCTGGGGCTGTGTGGTACTCCATATCAGCAACAGAAAAAGGTGGAATACCAGGAGCTACATCAGGATTAACGTCATACATGACGTTCCATTTTCTAGAACCAGTACCAGCACGATCAACGCGTGATTCAAAATCGTAAGACATAGCGTCTCCATTCACGTAAGCCTGTAATCAGTGTAGCTGCTTTTAGTGTAGCTACTTTTCTTTTCCTTTGTCATTCTTCTGATAAGAAAATCTTTGATGGCACGACGTATTTGCAATCCTTATTGCTATAATGAACGACGCTATATGTCTCCTTAGCTCAGCTGGATAGAGCGTCGGTCTTCTAAACCGCAGGTCGCGCGTTCGAATCGCGCAGGAGGCACCAGAAACTCCAGGTAGATGGCTTGCCATCTACCTTTTTTGTTAAACTTTTTTACAAGTGCACCCTTTTTGCACCCAAACTGCATGACTGCTGCGTAAGAAATTACGTTTTCGTGTCTGATTAACTGACAACGAGCGATTTGTGTATAAACATTGGTCAATATGCAGGAAAATTAATCAAGAAATTGATATGTCGAACGAGAGGTACTGTTTTGGGTAAAAAACCCGTTTAGTTGGGGATTATTTTTGGACTTCGGAGTTTTGGCACTTACGTTTTCCCAGTTCAGAAATTTTGTGATAATTTCCAAAATTTTGTCCACGTAAAATTGCTGATAGATAGCTTGCATAAAATCCGAGCATTTCTGGATTCCCCAACTAAACGCATTTTTTACCACTTTGCCGCCGAACGGCACAATTTCTCTGAAAAATCCGGCTTGTACACAAAAATTACCCGTCCGATTCCATGAAATAGAATCGGACGGGTACTGGTTCAGCGAAAATGATGCGTCACGGCGAAAGTCCGTGCGTCAAGCGCGCTTACGCTCGGTGCGCGGCGATGTGCGCGGCTGCACGCCAGGTGTTACAGCAGGTATTCTGCAATCTGGACGGCGTTAGTTGCAGCGCCCTTTCTGATTTGGTCTCCGCAGCAGAAGAATGTCAGTGCATGAG
>JABZHK010000199.1:0-1772 GCA_015258885.1 Atopobium sp. | reverse complement strand
GCACGACATCGCTCACATGCCCGCACGCGTTAAGTGCGCCGAGCTGGCATGGCATACGCTCGAGGAGATGCTTGAGGCCCACAGTAGCGGTTCTGCTGCAGCCGGCGCGTCTACCACCGAGGACGGTACCGAGAGCAAGCACGCCGAGGACGGCGCCGAGAGTAAGCGCGCCGAGGACGGCGAGTAGCCGTGGCTGGAATGTTCTCTACAAAGGGGATGTACGCGCTCCGCGCAATGGCTGACCTGGCTGTTCACGAGGGATGGGTCTCGCTGGGCGACGTTTCCGAGCGCCAGAACATCTCGCGTAAGTACCTTGAGCAGGTCATTGCCCTGATGCACAAGGCTGGATACGTTGAGAGCCTGCGTGGAAAGGGCGGCGGTTATCGCCTCACGCGCAAGCCCGAGGACTACACGCTGGGTGAGATTCTTCGTGCAGCCGAAGGCAATCTTGCGCCCGCTAGCTGCTTGAACTGCACAAACACCACCCTCTGTCCCCAGATGGAGTCCTGCACCACCATCAACATTTGGCGTGACCTTGGCCGCATGACCTCCAGTTTCCTGGACAGCAAGACGCTCGCGGACATCGCCCGCAACGAAGGCAACATGCACGTCTCCCCCGCCGACAACCCTACCGCTGAGTAAGCGTTTAAGCTGCGGTTTTATTGTCGTGTGCGGTGGGGCTTCATGACAAGAGGGCTCTGAAGTGCACCGGGTTTCTCGCGAGAAAGACGCACCAGGAGTGCGGCGAATGCAAGCCGAGTGCGAGCCTGATTTCTGCAAAGAATCTGTAAATTTTGCCTAAGAACATCAAAGAATCTGTGGATTTGCCTGATTTCATCAAAGAATCTGTGTCAGATTTACAGATTCTTTGTACTTTTCAGGCAACTTAAAAGAGTCACAGGCTCGCTTGTCCTGAATTTAGCAGAGCTTTTCTAGTTCACTCCACAATTTGATTCTTTTAGCTCTTTCCATTTTTCTGCGATCAGATGATGTATGTCTTCTTGGAATATCAAGTTGATTTCTAATAGAATTAAACATGTTATCCATAAAAACGATGTCATCATACTCAGCTTTTCCAATAACAAATTCCATTATTCCAGCTGAAACGAGTTCGTTATTACGCCGATAGTCGCGCGTTGAAACCTCTGCTAATTCATGTACGGCTCCATTGTATTCAATGACTGCTTGTCTATTTGTGTCTGCATCGTAGTTACCCTTTGAAAGCAATAGATCGATAGCCCTTGTTTTCTCTGTAAGTATTCTGCTCTTTAATTGCTGAATCCTTACTTCCTTATTTAGCTCAACCTTAGGAATTGCATAACCACCTGCGGACACAGGAAGCGAAGCGCGAAGAGCAAGTTTGACTTCCATTGGAGAAGCAGCATTATCAAAAGAATACAATGATGCTAATCTCGCTTTTCTTATTCCGCTGCATCTAGAAACTGAGGATAAATAACGCTCAAAGTCTACCTTTTGAAAAACTGGATCATACCAATTAGATCTCAATTCAGAGGTAGATGGGTCGATAACATACCTACCTTGGAATTCTGAAATTAGCATCACTGTTTCTAGTAATGTTTGTTCTTGGGCCATTTCAATCATGAGTTCAAAAGGTGACGCCACTTTAATCGCTGATGTACCAAGACTCAACTCCATACACGGAGTTTGCGCAAAATGAGACGAAATGTGAAATTTTATTCTGCTCGATTTGTAGGTATTTTTCTTCTCGTCAACTACCAACTCAATTGGTTCAGTCAGCATTATTCCTAAGC
>JABZHK010000198.1:0-1816 GCA_015258885.1 Atopobium sp. | reverse complement strand
CAAGAGCCTCTTTATGAGATAGCTGATCTTACCTCCCCAGGTGAGCAGGTAGTTGTTGCCCCTGGTGGCAATGGTGGCCGCGGTAACATTCACTTTGTCACCTCAGTGAGGCGCGCACCAGCATTTGCTGAGAAGGGCGAGCCAGCCCAAGAGCACTGGATTGAGCTAGAGATGAAGCTCATGGCAGATGTGGCCTTGGTGGGCATGCCTTCTGTTGGTAAGAGCTCTCTTATTGCACGTATCAGTGCTGCTCGTCCAAAGATTGCTGACTATCCTTTTACCACCCTTGTTCCAAACTTGGGCGTTGTTCGTGCTCAAAACGGTCAGTCATTTGTCTGCGCAGACGTTCCCGGTCTTATCGAGGGTGCCTCTGAGGGCAAGGGCCTTGGTCATCAATTCCTTCGTCATATTGAGCGCACAGCGCTTATTGTCCACATGGTTGACGTTACTGGTGGCTATGAAGGTAGAGATCCTGTAGAGGACTACCACGCTATTAACGAGGAGCTCAAGGCTTACGCTTCAAAGCTCGCTGATCGTCCTCAGATTGTGGTTGCAAACAAATGCGATATGCCTGGTACAGAAGATGCTATTGAGGCTCTCAGAAAAGCCACTGAGGCTGATGGCAGGACTTTCTTTGCTATCTCTACGGTAACTGGTTTAAATCTTGATGATTTTGTTACTACCTGTGCTGCAGAAGTGGCAGAGCTCCGCAAAGAAATTGCCATTACTGCGCCTACGGTTGATCGCAGCGAATCTTGGGAGAACCAGCGACTTCGTCGTGACAGCAAGCTTCGCATTGAGCGAGAAGAACGTCATGCGTGGCGTGTCTCTGGCGGTCAGATTGAGCGTATGGTTATTCAGACCGATTGGGACAATGATGAGGCTGTGGCATATCTACAGCGTCGTCTTGATCGTATGGGTCTTGAAGTACAGCTGGCAAAGGCTGGTGCAGTTGACGGCGATGAGATTCGCATTCTTGAGCTCACCTTTACCTATGAGGATCCAAATAAACCAAATACAGATGGCATAGAGATTCCTGACGAGGACGCTTCAGATCAGCAATTTGAAGATGTTGAGTTTGAAGAGGCTCCATCTGATTCGTCTCAATTAGCTGAGGCTTCTTCAGAAACTGAGTAGAGTATGGCAGCCGACGTCTTAAATAACATGCACCCTGGCCTGCCTCGTTTGGGACAGGATAAAAACCGCACCTATCGTCTGGGAATCATGGGTGGAACCTTTGACCCCATTCATAACGGCCACTTGGTAGCCGCTGAGCAGGCATATGATGATTTGGATCTTGATGTGGTTGTCTTTATGCCTGCTGGTCGCCCTGCGTTCAAACAAAATAAGGGAGTTACCAGGGGAGAAGACCGCTATTCAATGACGCTTCTGGCAACCTCAGATAATCCTCATTTTGTTGCTTCTCGTTTTGAGGTGGATTATGAGGGCATCACCTACACCGCTGATACGCTCAGAAGATTGCGTAAGGTATATCCCTCTAACGTTGAATTTTTCTTTATTACTGGTGCAGATGCAATTGCTGATATTGTCGCCTGGAAAGATGCACAGACCGTAGCTGAGCTTGCTCACTTTGTTGCTGCAACGCGTCCTGGTTATGAGCTGAGTCGTGCTCAAAAGGTTATTGCAGACTCACCTTATGACTTCAAGGTAACCTATCTTGAGGTTCCCGCACTAGCAATCTCATCAAGCTACTTGCGTAGTAGAGTTCAAAATGGTCAGAGCCTCAGATACCTAACTCCCGATTCTGTAACAGGCTACATTCACAAGCATGGACTTTATGGCGCCGACACAACGC
>JABZHK010000197.1:0-1820 GCA_015258885.1 Atopobium sp. | reverse complement strand
AACCTCAACAAGCAGGAAGGTTTCAGCATCTAGAAGCGTGGTGATATTGTCGGCAGAAATGCTATAGCTGTCAGCGGTAAGACCAAGGTTAGCTAAGTTCTTCTCGAGAAATGATCTGTTCATTCCAGAGTCGGTGTCCGTTGCTTTAGCGGTTTCAACAGCGCCCGCAATATCTGCTGGAGTCCAGTTGTTCTTTCCGGTAAGGCCCATGTATGCCATAGAAAGGGCAGTTGGACCAGAGCCCTTGGTGGCAATTACAGAGCCGGCATATGAGACGCCGCCCCACCTGGAGTCCCAGGTATAAAGCTGAGGAGCTGTGCCTTTGGTGATTGAATCGTCGTAGGTTTTGGCTTTGCCGTCAGAATCGGGATAGTTTGCAACAAAATCAATTGCCTCAGGGTGGGCAAGTGCCAGCTCAATGAGGCTTTTATCGCTGTATTTATCAGCGTGTTCTGCAATCCATGCAAGGTTTTTGTTCTGATCTAGCTTAGCTGCCAGGGCTTTAGTCAGCTCCTCTGAAGTTCCCACAGCAACACGAGAATCAACGGAGTTGGCCTCTACCTCTGGAGTAGATTCTTTAGCGCAACCACGCACGCAGCTCGACACAATAAAGACCAGTAAGAGCGCTGCGATGACCGCCAGTCCAATGACAATATAGGTTCTCATACGAGAATCAATGCGATGTAGTAGAGATTGTCTCTTAAAAAGAATGGCCTGCGAACCAAGGGTATTTCTCTTGCGACGTCTTGCCTGCCTATCAGAAATACCGCCATCACGAGGAGGACGGCCATTTTGTGGAGGACGACGACGCATTGCAGGATCTCCGTAGGAGCCTTGTCTTCTATCAGGTGAATCATTCAGGGGCATGGTGGCCTCCAAGCCGTAAAAATAGTTTCACTCATGATGAATCATACGGCGAGAAGTGTATAAATACTTTTAGAAAACGGCGAATGCAATATTCCGACCGACGAGCGGGTTATTTGCACCGTTTAGCGGTTTGGCATGCGCATAAGGGTTGATTAAGTATATTCTTTTATTCACTATCATTTGTTTTCAAAGTTAGCGAGTCGTATAAGGAAAGAAGGCGTCGTGAAGCATAGAAATGCTCGACAGGACGTGATTCGTGAGCTTGTTCGCAGCGAGTCCATCCGCACACAGCGCGATCTTGTTGATATGCTCAAAAATCGTGGCTTTGCCTGTACTCAAGCAACCGTTTCTCGTGATACTGCAGAAATGGATTTGCAAAAGCTTCCTGAGGGCGCCTATGTGCTTTCTGAAGATATGCATTTGCAGAAAATGCTCTCTGAGTTTGTGGTTGGGGCTACGGCAGCAGAGAATCTTATTGGGATTCGATGCCATCCGGGCACTGCATCAGCCGTTGCGTTTGCCCTTGACGATGTTGAGCTTGACCACGTTGTTGGCACCGTTGCCGGCGACGATACCGTTTTGATGATTGTGGATAAGACTGAGCACGCTGCAGACGTGGTGCGCATCATTACGCAGCTTGGCAATGTAGAGAGCGTTCTATAAAACACAAATCTTTTGGCGAGAAACCCGTCAAAAGCACACCTCATTCAAAAAGAAAAAGGAGCCTGCTTAGTGCAGACTCCTTTTTGTTGTAGATAAACCAGAGGTTTATGGAGTTCCTGTTCCTGTTCCAGTTCCGGTGCCCGTTCCTGTTCCCGTGCCCGTTCCTGTTCCGGTGCCCGTACCAGTACCAGTACCAGGAGTGGCTGGAGTAGTAGGAGTGGTAGGAGTAGTGGTGGTATCGTCCTCTTCCTCCTCCTCGGTAGTCTCCTCCTCTTCCTCTTCGTCGTCAT
>JABZHK010000196.1:0-1820 GCA_015258885.1 Atopobium sp. | reverse complement strand
GTTTAAGGGTATTGGTGTGCTTATTTCACATGATAGGGAATTGTTGGATAAACTCTGTACTCAATGTTTATTTGTAGCTAACGGCACGGCAAATATGAGGACCGGCGGTTATTCTCAGGCGTCATCGCAGGTAGAGCTTGAACGCTCTAGCGTATTGCACGCAAAGGAAGCGGCGCAAAAAGAGAAGGCTCGCATAGAGCGAGAAACCCAACGGCGCAGAGAAGAGGCTTCTAGAGTTCAGGCTCGTAAAAGTGGAAGAACTATTGACAAGCATGACAGTGATGCGCGTGCAAAAAAGCGGGGCTATATAGTTTCAGGCCAAGATGGTAAAGCGGGAAAATTGGCTGTACGCATGTTGGATAGACTTGAAAAGGCAACGGGTAAAGCCACAGGTATTAAGGTTGAGAAACAATATGATTCCAATATCTGGTTGGATAGTGAGGCAAGTAAGAGAAAAGTTCTGTTGAGGATGGAACCTAATAACATTCTCATGGGAGAAAGTTGCCTACAAACCCCACCGCTGTTTATTGGCAACACAGATCATATTGGTGTTGTCGGCGATAACGGCTGTGGTAAAACAACGCTGATAAAGGAAATCATTTCAAGTATTTCTGATGATGTGCGTATGTTATATATTCCTCAGGAGCCTACTGAACTGCAAAAAACAGAGACAGTAAGAAAAATTAAAGGATTATCAAATTCCCAGCGTGGAAGAGTGTTGTCTATTGTGGCGCAACTCAATTCAGATCCCGATTATGTTCTTGCAGGTGAGTCAACCAGTCCAGGTGAAATGAGAAAGCTTATGCTTGCGCGGGGAATGCTCGAATTACCAGAGCTTATCGTAATGGATGAACCAACTAACTATTTGGACCTCGGTTCGACAGTAGCGCTTGAACGTTTACTATCTGAATATCCAGGGGCTTTATTGTTGGTCTCACATGACTTATCGCTGATTAATTCCGCTACATCTATAAAATGGAGTATTCAGCGAGCAAACGGCAACTTTGAGCTTGTGGTGCAATAGGGCGAGAAATACATTGGGCAGTTACAAGGGCTGTGCATTTGCGTGGTTCGCCGACATAGACCGCTGCTTTTATACCGCTCGCCGTAGTTGTTCTAGCAAACTAACTTCTGCTGAAAAATTTTATATAAACTAAAAGGTCAAATCGATTTATTCTGGGATTGCTTGTGTGTTTAAGCATGGATTTCGGAGGGACCTATGCTTCACTTTAATCACGATTCAAAGCAAGAAACCAACGAGGGAAATGCGGGTGCGGGTGCCGCTGGTGCGGGCGCTGCTGGTGCGGGCGCCGGAGCCCCTAACATCCCCACACCTCCTGAGGGATATCAGCAGGCAGCCTTTGCCTCTACGTTACCAACAATTGCTGATCAGACGGCTAACTTAAGCTCGCAGATTGGTGTCATTTCTCCAGGTGAAAGTGAGGAAGACGCTGAGGCTCGTGAAGCATACGAAAGTCTGGCGCGTCACCGTAAAGCTCGTCGTAAAAAGAAGCTTATTAAGGCGGGAATAACCGCCGGAGTCTTTGTTCTTCTCGTCACGCTGTTTATTTTGCCTATGTGCCAGGGCGGGCAGAACCAGAACACTACCGTGATGCCAAGCACTACGTTTGTCACGCGCGGCGAGTTCAGCGATTCTGTTTCTGCGTCTGGATCCATCAAGCCTGTGTCATCAACTGTGGTAACTCCCGAGGTAGATGGCATTATTCAGGATGTTCAGGTTTCTGAAGGCACGTACGTTCATAAGGGTGACAAGCTCTTTACCATCAAGAACGATGAACTGGATAAGGCTGTTCGTAAGG
>JABZHK010000195.1:0-1821 GCA_015258885.1 Atopobium sp. | reverse complement strand
ATTGATATGGAGCGCACTGCTTCTAGGCTTAAGGAAGTTGTTGCTCGCAGCGGCTCGTTTGTGCTGCCTGGCTTCTATGGCGCTACCGTTGACGGCGCAATTAAGCTGTTCCAGCGCGGTGGTGGCGATATTACCGGCGCTATTGTTGCTCGCTGCTTAGACGCGGATTTGTACGAGAACTGGACTGACGTTTCCGGCTTCCTTTCTGCCGATCCTCGTATTGTGCAGAACCCTCGCGCTATTGGCCGTATTACCTTTGACGAGATGCGCGAGCTTTCTTACATGGGTGCTTCCGTTCTTCAGGAAGAGGCAATTTTCCCTGTTCGCGAGGCAAACATTCCAATTCAGATTAAGAATACCAACCGTCCAGAAGACACGGGTACGGTTATCCGTGAGACCGCGGATGGCGATACAAACGAGCACTTGATTACAGGTATTGCAGGCAAGAAAGACTTCTTAGCTATTCATGTCAAGAAGGCTCACATGTCCAACGAGGTTGGCGTCATCAGCCGCGCACTCAATATTGTTGAGCGCTACGGCGTCTCTGTTGAACACATCCCAACAGGCGTTGATTCGTTTGGTATTGTGGTAAATGCCTCCGACGTAAAGGATACGGTTTATTCCATCATCAGCGATATTCGTCGCGAGATTGAGCCTGATGACATTACGATGGTAGACCGCTTAGCTCTTGTTTCTGTTGTTGGTCGTAATATGTCTAGGCGTTCCGGCACCTCTGGTAAGATCTTTGGCGCGTTGGGCAATGCGGGCGTCAACATTCGCATGATTACGCAGAGCTCGGAAGAGATTAGTATTATTGTGGGCGTCGATAATGCCGACTTTGATCGCACAATTGGCGTCATTTATAACGGATTTGTTCGTGACGAAATGGTTTCGAGGTAACTATGACTTTTGATCCAAACGGTAAGGTCGTTGCAATTCTTGGTGCTACCGGCGTTGTTGGTGCCCAGATGATGCAGTGCCTTGAAGAGCGTAATTTTCCTATCAAGGAGCTGGTGCTTCTGGCATCCGCTCGAAGCGCTGGTAAAACTATCGAATTTGCTGGCCAGCAGATTGTAATTCGTGAAGCAACACCAGAGGCTTTTGAGGGCGTAGACATTGTCCTTGGCGCAGCTGGCGACGAGCAGGCAAAAGAGCTGCTCCCTGAGGCAGTCAAGCGCGGATGCGTCTGCGTTGACAACTCCCATGCATTCAGAATGGACCCAAACGTTCCGCTGGTAATCCCAGAGATTAACGCTGAGGATATCAAGAACCATAACGGCATCATCTCTAATCCAAACTGTGCAACCATTATTGGCTTGGTACCTCTGTATCCTCTGCATAAGACAGCAGGTGCAAAGCGTATTATTGCTTCTACCTATCAGGCTGCATCAGGCGCTGGCCTTCCTGGTCTCACCAGCCTGAAGAATCAGATGGCTGACGTTGTTGCAGGTAGGGAAGTAACCGAGACCGCTCCTTTTGCATACCAGCTGGCAGTCAACCTGATCCCACAGATTGGCGGCTTTGATGAGGTTGGCTACACTTCCGAGGAAATGAAGATGCAAAACGAGGGTCGCAAGATTATGCACCTTCCTGAGCTGCGCGTTAACTGTACCTGTGTCCGAGTTCCAACGATGCGCTCTCACTCTGAGTCTATCACTGTTGAGTTTGAGCGTCCTTTGAGCCCAGATGAGGCTCGCGCAATTCTTGAGGATGCTCCAGGAATCAAGGTTGTGGACAACCCAGCAGAGCTTCAGTACCCAATGCCTCTTGATACTTCTGACCAGGCCCTCATTTATGTTGGTCGTATTCGCGAGGATCTCT
>JABZHK010000194.1:0-1826 GCA_015258885.1 Atopobium sp. | reverse complement strand
TCTCAGAACGATACTCAAATGAAATAACCCGTGACTCCGCAATTGCATTTGCGCAGGTGAGGAATGCGTCTACTTCTTTAGTATAACTTTTAGAGACAAGTGAAGCTGAAGCATCATTTGACGAAGAATCTGCCGTATATGGAGACTTCAGAAGTTTCCAAAATATACTTTCTTGAGGCAAAGCAAGTGTTGTAAACGCCTCTTTAAGCGCTAACGTTTCTTCGTCCGTTAAGACAAGCCTGCGAGTTTTAAAGGGAGACTCTCCAACGAGTGTCAAAGTGTCTTGATCTCCAGTAAGCGGAAGGGGAAGATAGCCATTCTCGTCCGTAAGCTGCAAGAGCTCCACCAGAATAGCAGCTTCTTCTGAGGAGATGTCAAAGCGTGACTGGACCGCACTTAACTCAACCGCGTCAAAAGAATCTCTAAATGCAGCGGCAAGCAACACGAGTTTGTAGACGGCTGAAGAAATGTTTTTTCTTCCAAAAGAGGTGTTTTTAACGGCCATTGGCAACCTCGCTTAAAGACTCTTTCCATTTTGCGAGAAGAGACTCTGGAGACCTTGGAATCAATCCATGAGCAAGAATCCAAGATAAAGCAGTGTTTTCATGGGCGTAAGCAACGGTCCACAAAGCGCCATTGGAGAGGAGCTCAACATCCCCTTGACCTTGCGAGAAATGCTCAAAAGCAGCGAGTATGTTTTTGGGGACAAATGCAACAAGAGTGCCAGCCTGTGATCCGATCTGGAAATCAAGCAGGTTGTAGTCATTTGAATCAAAATCTTCCGGAATGGAGAAGTGCTCATCTTTAAGAATTGCAGCATCTAAGACACGGTCAATGCGAAAAGTTTTGATCGAAGCAGTCTCACTGTTGGGTGAAAAATCTTGAGCCACAAAGTACAGAAGCCCCTGCGAAACAAAGAAGTCCAGAATACCAAGATGCCTTTGTTTGACCTGTTCTTGCGAGTTTGTATACGTGATCTTTACCCGTTGTTTAGAGCTGAGGGACTCATAGAGAACAGGAAAGACTTTGCTTTGAGAAGAAGCACTGAGTTTTTGGCTCCCTGGCTTGTCTGAATCTGAGGAATAAAAATTACCCACAATTTTAGATAGCGCGTTTCTTAGTTCCTCCTGGTACACAAAAGTTGTATCAGTGAGAACTGCGCTGCAGATAACAAGCAGTTGATTGGCATCTTCAGGGCTTAAGTCGTACGAGGAATCAAAGAAATTTGAGTCCGAAAGATAGAACGACTTTTCTTTTCCTGTTTTTACCTCAGTAATTGCAAATCCGAGTGATTTTAGAACAGCTCGGTCTCTTGAAAACGTTCTTGAAGCTGAATCAGTAGACAAATCCGAGTAAATCGTCGTATAAATCTCTGCCGAAGGCAAAGGCCCTTTTTGAAGTAGCAGCATAAATAGCGAGAAAATCCTCCAGGCACCTAGCTCGTTGTTGCCTAGAGATTGATCGTTTGGAGCCATATCCACCTCCCGCTTTTTACTACCTGAACTCAAATCTCTCTAAACATATACGAAAGTTTTTGATATTTAGTGCAGAATTTCTAAATTTGGGCGTAAAAATACACTTTAACCGCTATATTTCGATATAAGACGTATACTAATGACGTATGTATGAAACCTGTCAGAAGACATGCCAACGAAGGACGTAGTATGGCCATTACACATGACTATGTTGACTATCTAGACGAGCAGATTGATATTGCTCCTGCCGGTAGCCAAGAGGAGCTTCAGGCTGCTCAAACCATTGCTGAAGAAATGAAACTTCACGGGCTTGAGGCAACCATTGAAGAATTTGATGCTAAGTCTATTAAG
>JABZHK010000193.1:0-1831 GCA_015258885.1 Atopobium sp. | reverse complement strand
AACAAGTACTATACCTCGCGGCTCTCAGCGAGTCAAGCAAAATCGACGATTTTCTCGCCATGAGGGTGTGACACTGGCGTGCAAGGACCAAGAAAGTTGCGCTGACGTCAGCACGATTGGGGCCAGACGGCTAAACTATTGATACTGTCTTTGGGGCGCTGTGCTTGCGCCAAACAGCTATCGAAGGACTTTTGAGGATGACATTACACGAGCTCCTGGCGCTCTTTACCAGCAAGAACATCGAGTACACTACCGCGAATCTTGACGCGGTTGATCAAAACGCACAGCTTACCGATGTTGCAAGCGATTCTCGTGAGGTCACCCCCGGCTCGCTGTTTGTCTGCAAGGGCGCGAGTTTCTCGCCAGCGTATCTGACTAGCGCGGTGAAGGCTGGAGCTGTTGCGTACCTCTGCCAGCAGTCGCTTACGGAAGAGCTGCAGGCAGTGGCGCCAAACGTGGCCGCCATTCGCGTGGATGACGTGCGCCTTGCCATGGCATACGCGGCCGCGGGCGTTGCGGGCCACCCCGACAAGAAGCTCACTACCATCGGCATTACGGGCACAAAAGGCAAGTCTACCTGCTCGTATATGCTGCGCGCCATCCTCGACGGCGACGAGCCGTACTCCAAGTGCAGCGTGATCGGCGGCATCGAGGTGTTTGACGGCAAGGACACGCAGCCCGCGCACAACACCACACCCGAGGCGCCTGAGCTGTGGCGTCACCTCAAGCACGCCGCGGATGCTGGCCTCCCCTACGTTGACATGGAGATTTCCAGCCAGGGGCTCAAGTACGACCGCACGGTTGGCCTCAACTTGAGCGTCGCGGTGTTCTTAAACATTGGAACCGATCACATTTCCCCTGTTGAACACCCTACTTTTGAAGATTACTTTGAGAGCAAACTGAAGATTTTTGACCTTGCTCGCGTGGCCGTTATCAACAAGAACACGATGATGTTTGACCAGGTCATGGAGCGTGCGCAGAGGTGCGAGAAGGTCCTGACTTTCTCCACAACCGATTCCGACGCCACCGTTTGGGCGGACGAAATCACCCCTCACCAGGGCATGGTTACGTTTACCGTACACGCGCCAACCTGGACCGGCGCTGCCGCGCTGCCCATGTCCGGCCTCTTCAACGTGGAGAATGCTCTTGCGGCAATCACCGTTGCCGATTACCTGGGCATTCGCGAGAAGGACGCTGTGCTTCCACTGATGAACGTTAAGGTGCCAGGCCGCATGGAGCTCTTGAGCTCGCCCGACAACAAAGTAACGGGTTTGGTCGACTACGCCCACAACAAGCTTTCCTACCAGAAGCTTTTCTCGTCAACGTCCAAGGAATTCCCTGGTTATGGCCGCTATGTGGTCATGGGAGCCGTCGGCGGTAAGGCGTACAACCGTCGCCAGGAGCTGCCGGAAGAGGCGGCCAAGTGGGCGGACCTGATGATTTACACCACCGAGGACTGCAACATGGAAGATCCTGCGGTGATTTGCGCGCAGATGGCTGAGGCCACGCCCGAGGGCGCCGCGCACAAGATTATCCTTGATCGCTACGACGCCATTTACGAGGCAGTTTCCGCTGCTTACGACGACCCTCGTCCAGCGCTGGTATACCTGCTGGCAAAGGGAGACGAGCCGTTCAACATCATCGGCGGCAAGCACGTTCCGTGGATGACGGATGCTGCCGCGTTCAAGGCCGCTGTTCGCGCCAAGCTAGACGAGCGCGCCGGTCGTACGGGCCGCGAGTAGCGAAGCAGGTAGACGCGCTGCCCGGAGCAGGTAGCGGGTGCGGGCGCACGGGGTGGAGTCGAAGCTCAGACAAACATGCAGGTCAGACC
>JABZHK010000192.1:0-1843 GCA_015258885.1 Atopobium sp. | reverse complement strand
ATCTGAGAAAGTGCCTCATGAGTAAAGAACGCCTGGTGACTTGTCATGACAACGTTAGGGAAAGAGCAAAGCGTAGAGGTAACTGAATCAAAGACCTCAGCGCCGCGGTCCTTATAGACGTTTGGATTTTCTTCTTCATAAACGTCAAGACCACAAGCACCAATTTTGCCAGAAAGAATGCCGCGAATAAGAGCATTGGTATCAATAAGTCCACCGCGACCAGTATTAACGAGGATAACGCCATCTTTCATCTTTCCGATGGTCTTATCGTTAATCATGTGGTAGCTTTCGTCATTCAAGAAAGCGTGGAGTGAAATAAAGTCCGAACGCTCCCAGAGCTCATCGTAGCTGACATACTCATCAACAACGTGCTCGTCATTGACAAGGCTCATGTTTGGATAGAGGTCTGCACCAAGAACGTGCATACCAAAGCCTTTACAAATGCGGCAGAGTGCAGCGCCAATACGACCAGTGCCTACAATACCTGCAGTTTTACCATGAAGGGTATCGCCAACAAGGCCAGCAAGTGAGAAGTTATTCTCGCGAATTCTGATGTAGCCACGGTGAATACGACGGTTAGCAGCAAGCGCAAGACCCATTGCGTGCTCTGCGATTGCCTCAGGGGAGTAAGCAGGTACGCGCGTAACCGTAATACCAAGGTCTTTAGCAGCGTTAACATCAACAGCATCAAAACCAGCGCAGCGCATAAGTAGAAGCTTAACGTCAAAGCCGGCAAGAATCTCAAGAGTCAGAATTGAAGCATCTGCATTAACAAAAGCGCAGACAGCGTCATAACCCTTAGCAAAGCCTGCGGTCATAGGCGTAAGGTTTGACTCGATGTAGTCAATTGAAACATCTGGATACTTTGGAAGCTCAAGGTTGAAAGAATCCTTGTCGTAACTTTGAGCACCATAAAACAGGATTTTCATAACTGCCTCCTTGCCAAAACTAACGTTTGGCTTATGTTGTTATGTTCTGCGCTTATTGTACCCCTTGAATAACAATTATTTGCCACATAACAGGAGTTTTAAGAAATATTTATGAGGTTTGAAAAAAGAAAGAATACGGTAAAATGATAGAACATTGTAAGGTCCTATGATAGGACGTTGTAAGGTCCTGACACGGCAACCTTGGTGAGCCCTTGCCCCTCTCCTGGGGAATTATGATCGGGCATCAATCTGTCAGGTAGAAACCCAGGAGGAACATTGAAAGAGTATCTTTCAAGTGCGGCTGATGTTATCAGTGCGCAAAAAACTGATGTTGAAGCTGGATTGTCTGATGTAGAAGCAGCTTCTCGTCTTGAGGCCCACGGTCTTAATAAGCTTAAAGAGGCACCAAAAGAATCAATCATTAAAAGGTTTTTTGCACAGATGGCTGATCCTATGGTCATCATGCTTCTTGTCGCTGCTGCGATTTCTGCTGCTGAAGGCATTTATACCGGAGAAGGCGGAGTTGCAGACGTTGTCATTATTCTGTTTGTTGTTGTCATCAATTCCGTTCTTGGTGTGGTCCAGGAGGGCAAAGCTGAAGAGGCTCTTGCTGCTCTGCAAGAGATGAGTGCAGCTCAGAGCAAGGTTATCAGGGACGGTCGTCTTGAGATTGTTGCCTCAACCGAGCTTGTGGTGGGCGATATCATCCTGCTTGAGGCAGGTGACTCCGTCCCAGCTGATTGCCGCATTCTTGAGAGTGCTTCTATGAAGGTAGAGGAGTCTGCGCTCACGGGTGAATCAGTTCCTGTCGAGAAACACGCGGAGACCCTCAGTCTTGCTGAAGGCATAGACGATATTCCTTTGGGTGACCGAAAGAATATGTGCTACTCCGGATCTATTGTGGTCTATGGACG
>JABZHK010000191.1:0-1909 GCA_015258885.1 Atopobium sp. | reverse complement strand
CCGCTTTGGTGGCGCTGTCCTCCCTGAGCAGTGCAACTTTGGTGGTATGGGAGCAACTGGAAATGGTAAGCGCGGACTCTCGTTTGATACCGTTCTTAAGGGACTTCGCGCACAGGCTTTGCACCTTCGTGCGTACGCAGGTTATGAGCCACTGACGGTTGATCTAAGCGAGGCGCAAGATGTTGACCCACGCTATAGTGCATGGATTCTAACTAAGAAGGCAAACATTATCCGCAAGCTTGCTGGCACCTGGGCAACGGATAAGAACTACGCCGTTAAGCTTGTCCGAGTAATGAATGAGCTGTAGGTCAAAGTACTTACAACAATGTTTACGAAGAAGGAGCTTCGAGAAATCGGAGCTCCTTCTTAACTTTTATGTTATGTTGCATGGAATCTGTACGGTTCGTGCGGCCTTTTGGCCCTCCGTTTTACAGCTCATGTTCTTTATTTATCAGGTTCTCCTTCAATGGAGTTAAGCATGTCAAAGTAGATGTCATCTTTAGTCATAATGCCTAGGTTTATCATAAAGTTCTTGGCCACACTAAAGAGTTCTGCATCAAGTGAAGCGCGGGTACCATCCAAGAAAATAGTGGAGACCTCGTTGGTAGGTGCGATAGGAATTTGCTCTTGTATCAGCGTGGAATAGATGTCGTCATCGCTCATATCTTCGCAGCTAAACTCAGGCTCTGTTTGCGCAAGAATAGCCGTCTCGGTGCCAATAATAAACGTAGCTCCTGGTAAGAACTTCAAAGCAAACTGATAACAAGCTTGGGCCGCTTTAAGATGTCTTAGACGCCATTGGAAAAACGCCATGCGATAGTACCCAAATCCAATGCTCTCGGGGTCGTGTGCAAGCAGCAGGAGCTTCTTGAGTTCTTCCGCTGCAGCAGTAATGTCCAGCGACTCTTCAAGACAGTGGGAGAGGTGTAGCCTTGCACTCATGCTAAGAGGAGCAATCTCAACAGCCCTTCTTGCGTGCTGGAGAGCATTTTGAGTTTGTCCTTGGAGCGTCTGAGCAATAGATACCAAAAGGTGAGCCTCAAAGTAAGACATAGGAGCTAGACGAGTATTTTTCTCGGGATTAGAGAGAATTCTGTTGTAAAGTACGCGATCGACGTAGTTCATAAATACACGCCACTGAGTAGTGCTTGAGTCCGTGTAGGTGTTATTGCCATCAACGGAGTCCAGCGCTTCACGTAGGAGCAGTTCTGCGTCTTGATAGTTTTTCTCGCTAATAAGACGCTGGGCCTTGGTAACCGCCAAGGAAAGAACGCCTCCGTCAACAAACTCTTCTGAAATAGCCTCAAAGTCATCTTCTGCAAGCGTGCCCTTAATAAAGCGAGAAACCACGCGTTCTCCCGCTGCTCGCACCGTAGGATCGGTAGAGTTTGCGGTATACGACAAGATAGTGCGGACGTTTTCTTCTGTAGAAGAAGAGAGGTTGCGCAAAATTTTGGTGATAATTTCTTCTCGCGCCTGACCTTCATCAATAGAAAGCCCCGACACTTCATCGGTGCCTAGTGCGTGAGCTGCGACGCTATCAAGGCGTTTTTGAGAAGACTCAACAAAATCGTACCTACTGGGTGGACAGAAAATCTCATCATCTAAGGTAAAGAGTGGATGAACTGCATGAAGAATGCCATCTACCTCGTCGATTTGCGCGTTCCAGAGCTGATAGACAGAAAGCGGATTAGTCTCTTCTGTAATGTTTGTATCTTCAAATTGCTTGCGAGTAATGTGGAACGAGAAAAGACAGGCATGCAGCTTGTTTGTATTGCATATGCCAGAGAGCCATACCTCGTTAATCCTCTTCGAGCTTCTAAAAGCACTTGCGGTGATGAGCATACCAAGGTGTAAGTTGTAAGCGGTTGCCGCACGGCTGAGGTCATCAAAGGTTGCTTCCTTGATA
>JABZHK010000190.1:1645-1912 GCA_015258885.1 Atopobium sp. | reverse complement strand
CTGTTCATTGATGAGATTCATCGTTTTACGCGCTCTCAGCAAGATGCTCTGCTTCACGCAGTGGAAGACAGAATAGTTGTACTTATTGGTGCTACTACAGAAAACCCTTACTTTGAGGTTAATAGTGCTCTGATTTCTCGCTCTCGTGTAGTGGAGCTGCATGCATTGTCAGATGAGGCAATCGATGAGCTCATTCAGAGAGCACTTGAGTCAGAAGATGGTCTAGCAGGCGCATTTGTTTTGGATGAAGATGCTCGTAAAGAGATT
>JABZHK010000190.1:0-1635 GCA_015258885.1 Atopobium sp. | reverse complement strand
CGGAGATGGTCGTGCGGCCTTAACTTCACTTGAGCTTGCCTCTCAGATGGTTGATGTTCCAGAATCTGCTGATGACAAAGCATCTGAGCCGCTTGTTATCACCAAGCAGAACGTTCTTGAGGCAAATCCTCGCCGCGGACTTCCCTACGATAAAGCAGGAGATATGCACTATGACATTATCTCTGCGTTTATTAAGTCTATGCGAGGCTCAGACCCAGACGCGGCACTGTATTGGCTTGCGCGCATGATTGATGCAGGTGAAGACCCTAAATTTATTGCTCGACGCATTATGATTTTGGCCTCAGAGGATATTGGCAATGCCGACCCTCAGGCGCTGCTCATTGCACATGCAGCGTTTAGGTCAGCCGAGGTCATTGGATACCCTGAGTGCAGAATTAACCTTGCGCAAGCAGTTATTTATATGGCGCTTGCTCCAAAATCTAATGCTGCAGAAGCAGGTATTGATGCCGCCCTCCATGAGGTTAGAACAGGTCCAAGGCGAGAAGTTCCAAGTTATTTAAGGGATCGTACGCGCCCTGGTTCTGAGGAGTACGGCAACTACCTCTATCCGCATAACTATCCTGGCGGGTGGATTGAACAGCGTTATCTTCCAGAAGGACTTGAACGTGGTGCGTTCTTCTCGCCATCTCCAAGAGGTTGGGAAGCGTGGAGAATTGCAGCTACAGAGCGTGATCGTCACGAGGAAGTCTAGGATTTTGAATTACCCAAGTGGGAGCATTAAGAAGGCGCTCCTCGGGTAAAATAGAGAGAACTGTAACCGTTAGCTTTGAGGGATGGCATAGATGGATTACCTACAGATTGCCCTTGTAGTCTTAGCCGTAGTTGGTGTTTGGGCCATTGTCGAGGTCGCTCTGACCCTAAGAACAACAAGAAAGTCAATTACTGAGATTACACTCTCGGCTAACAATACCATTGAGCAGATTCAGCCTGTTATTTCAAAGATTGATGGCATGGTTGATGAACTTGATCCAACCATTAAGCAGCTACCAGCACTTATGCAGAAGGTTGATGAGGCTGCAGAGAATGCTAACACTTCTCTTGAGAGCCTCAATGTGGTTCTTGGTGATGTAGCAACCGTTTCTGGTGCTGCTTCTGCAGTAACTGCAACAGTCAGCAAGGCTGCAAGCGATGCGGTGACAGGCGTTGTTGAGTCTGTTTCAAAGCTAGGAACTGGTCTTGGCGGATCTCTCAATCCTTCCAAGCTTGCTGAGGTAGCTCAGGCTCGCCTGAGCGGTGCGACTGCTTCCGCACAACAGAGTGCACAGCGTGCTCAAGAGTATCTTGAGGAGCTTCCTCTGCTTTCTCAGGACAAGGCAAAGCATTCTAAACCAGCTCGCACTGAGCAGTTCTATATCGAGTACGGTTCTGAGTCTTCTCAGAAGTCTGAGGAGTAGATTGTAATGGCACAAAAAATTGTTGAGCTTTCCGCTCCAGCAGATCCAACATTTGCTCGTTCAGTCAGAATGATGGCTGCTAATCTTGCTGTTTTGTGTAAGATGAACGTTGATGAGCTTGAAGATGTCAAAATGGCCGCAGAAGAAGGATTTGTCTTTGCTTGTGGCACTCAGAAAGAATCTGTAGATATTACGTTTACCCTCGAAGACAATACTATGG
>JABZHK010000018.1:0-12777 GCA_015258885.1 Atopobium sp. | reverse complement strand
GTGTAACGGAACGAATATCCTGCCCGTCAATAGTGATGCTGCCACTTGTCACATCATAGAATCGTGGCAATAAAGCGCAGGTAGTGGACTTACCTCCACCAGAAGGTCCAACCAGTGCAACAGTTTTTCCACTCTCAATATGAAGGTTCAGACCGTCGATAACCTCTTCAGCATTGTTGTAAGCAAAATGAACATCCTGGTAGATAATCTCACCCGCGGTAATTTGAATGTCCCGGGCACCAGGTGCGTCTTGAATGTCCGGCTGCGTTTCAAGAATCTCTGTGAATCGCTTAAAACCAGCAAGGCCCTTCTGGAATGTCTCGGTAAAGTTCAGAATGTTCATGATTGGCGTGGTAAACAGCGAGATATAGAGTGCATACGTAGCCAGGTCAATGGCTTGCATCTGACCCTGAGCAATCATCCAGCCGCCCAAAACCAACACAACAGTGTTCAAAACACCCATCATGCCTGAAATTGCCGCTTGGTACCTGCCCATAGCCTGATACATATTAGCCTTGGAGTCTAAGTATGCTGAGTTGCTTGCTCTGAATTTCTTACGCTCGTGATCTTCCGCCGCAAAGCCCTTAACCACGCGAATACCAGAAAGTGAGTCTTCTAGCTGGGTATTTACGTCGGAAATGCGCATGCGGTTCTCTTTAAAAATGCCGCGCATGTGCATGTTAGCAAAGAAATTGAACACTACCAGCACTGCAGCAATTCCAGCAAGCACCAGCGTAAGAGGCACGTTAATAAAAGCCAGAATGACAAAAGAGCCGGCAATCTCAAGCAAACCAATAATCAGGTACTCAGGGCCATGATGCGCCGTCTCAGAAATGTCAAACAAGTCGGATACCAGGCGACTCATCAGATCGCCCGTCTTGTGACGGTCGTAATACGAGAAACTCATGCGCTCGTAGGCGTCAAACAGATCTTCTCGCATCTTGCTTTCCATACGCGCGCCCATGATGTGTCCCCAGCTAATGACAAAGTAGCGACACAGAAAGTGGACAAAGTACATAACCACAAGGCCAATAGCAATGAATATCAAGCTGCCGAGAATGGCATCTTTGCCCTGCACAAATAGCCCCTTGGTGAGCGAGCGCAAAATCTGGGGGAACGCGAGCTCGATACAAGCCAAAATGATGGCGCAGATAGTGTCCAGAATAAACAGATGCTTTTGCGGGGCGTAATAAGAAAGAAAACTGGCAAACAGCGATTTTCGATGTTTGCCAGAAGCGTTGTTACCAAAGGTGTTTCTGTTAGAAGCTGAAGTCAAAGAACGACCACGTACAGGACGAGAAGAACGATTAGACATGCGTAATTACTCCATAGGCAATCGGTGTGAAATTGAATCGCAGATAAGAGCTCCAATGATAGTCTTTGCGTCCTCGATTTTGCCATCGAGAACAGCGTCTACCAGCTCAGATAGTGGAACAAGATCCACGTTAATAAATTCGTCGGCATCTGGGTCTGATCCCTCAAAGGTCAACTCAGTTGCCATATAAAGGTGAATAAGCTCGTCGGTAAATCCGTCGGAAGTGGCGGTAGTGGTGAGAAAAGCCATCTTTCCCGCCTTCATTCCAGTCTCTTCCAGCAACTCACGGTGAGCGCAATCAAGAGGATCCTCGCCTGGATCAAGTTTTCCTGCAGGTAGCTCAACTGTTACGCGACCAAGCGCAGTTCGGTACTGACGAACCAGGCAAATTCTACCCTCATCAGTCAATGCAACAATAGCTACAGCACCGGGATGACGCACAACATCACGAAGAGCAGTGCGTCCATCAGGAAGAGAGACACGCAGACGATTCACGTCAAAAATGCGACCAACCCAAACGGTATCTTCAGAAAGTGGCTTCTCTTCTAGAGAGGCATCACGCGCATCCTCTGTACCTGCAACAAAGCTGCGCTTTTGTGGCTCCCCAGAATGATGGTAGGCAGCATCGCCCACAGCAACACGCTCACCGTCGTAGGTAAGCGAATCAACTGCCGAGTGCAAATCATTGCGAGCAGAATCAAACACCTCTGGAGTTACCTGCATGTCAGCATCAAGAATCTCTGGCTCAGCAGACTGCATATCATCAAACACATCACTAAACTGAGAACTGCTTTGATCGCTGGTCCAAGCACCATCCTGTACGTTGGTTTTCTCGTCATTTTGATTTGCCATAAGCGCTAACCTAACTATTTTTCTGGACGACCTTGAAGAGCCTTAAGTCCAATATCGTGCCTGAGCTGCTTGCCTTCAAAGTTGATAAGGTCGCAAGCCTCATATGCACGAGCGCGAGCTTCCTCAAAAGTTGGTGCAAGCGCAGTGACGTTAAGCACGCGGCCGCCTGCTGTGACAATCTTTCCGTCCTCGGTCTGAGCAGTTCCGGCGTGATACACAGAAACACCCTCAAGCTGCTGAGCAGCCTCAATACCGGTAATCTCCTTGCCCTTCTCGTAAGAACCAGGATATCCGGCACTTGCCAGAACAACAGAAACAGCCACTGTATCAGACCAGGAAACCTGCTGATGACGGAGGGTACCGTTATCGCAAGCCATCAAAATTGAAACCAAATCGCCCTGGAGGCGAGGCAGTACAACCTGAGTTTCTGGATCGCCAAAGCGAGCGTTAAATTCAAGAACCTTAGGGCCGTCTTTGGTCAGCATAAATCCGCCGTAAAGGCAGCCAGAATAGTTGATACCCTCTTTTTTGAGCTGGTCAACAACGCGCTGCTCAATGGCAATCATCTGGGAAAGTTCTTCATTGGTCACAAAAGGAACAGGAGAATAGACGCCCATTCCACCAGTGTTAGGTCCCTTATCGTCGTCGTAAGCGCGCTTATGATCCTGGGCTGTTGCCAGCGGAACAACGTACGTTCCGTCAGTCAACGCAAGTAGCGAGCACTCTGGGCCCTCAAGGAACTCCTCGACAACAACGGTTGCTCCTGCATCGCCAAAATGGCCGGAGAAGCACTCGCGAACACCTTCAAGAGCCTGTTCAAGCTCAGTTGCAACAATAACGCCCTTACCTGCGGCAAGGCCGTCTGCCTTAACAACTATAGGAGCGCCGATGTGGCGAACATACGCCTCGCAAGACGCCTGGTCTGTGAAAGACTTCCATGCAGCAGTTGGAACGTTTGCTCGCTCCATAACTCCCTTGGCAAACGCCTTTGAACCCTCCATCTGGGCTGCATTCTGATTAGGGCCAAAGCATGCAATACCGGCCTGGCGAACAGCGTCTGCAACGCCCACAACAAGAGGTGCTTCGGGGCCAATAACCACCAGGTTAATGCCTTTTTCCTTGGCAAAAGCAACAACCACGTCAGGGTTATTTTGATCAATAGGAGCAATCTCTGCCTGGGCAGCCATGCCGCCATTACCTGGAGCAACGTAAATTTTTCCTGCACGAGGCGATTCTTGCAGCTTAGTTAAGAGAGCGTGCTCACGACCACCTGCGCCGAGCAACAAAATATCAACGGTGTCATTCATAAGTACTCCAGCCTTCTGATACAACGCCTTTGGGATACAAGCAACGCCAACAGCGCCTTCTCCAAGATGTTTTTTAAACTCAGGGGAAGCAAGTCTTTCTGCAATACATTCTGCATCATATTCATTGGTTTTAAGCGGCTTTTTGAGATGCTTTTCTATGCGCTTCTCACCACTTGAAATCACTACATACTTGAGCTCGCCGCGCTTTACAAAACAAGCACTCATAAGGCGAGAAATTCTTGCTGCTAGATCGGTAAAATCTGATGAGCGAGCCACCTCTGTACATTTTCCGCCAACCAAACGATACAAATACATATCGTTTGAGATGCGCCTATGCAAACGCTCAAGTCGAAGTCGCAACGAAAGCCTGGGACGTTTGTCCTTGCTTTTATGAAGGACAACCTTGTTCATTGCAATGTACATTGTGGCAACTACCTCAGCAAGCTCTTGTGCATACGCGCAGACAGCTTCAAATGAAGCTCCAGACTTTCTTGCCACACTTAAGCGCTCAAGCATGATTCCCATAGCAGTGGGCATATTTCCGCTATCTACCAGGCAAATTGAGCTTGAAATATCAGGATTGTTCTGACAAGCCTCTTTTGCTGTAAGAAGCGAGTCAGAAAAATCTGCATACACATGGAGTGAGAGGATCTTTTGAACTCCTGACTCAAAAATGCCTCGGTAAAACTCGCCTACCTGATCAGCATCTGAACTCAGAGCTCCAGGTATTACAGAAACCCCCAGGGCTTCAAGCTGGGAAGCTTCAAGCCCACAGGGGTTATCGCAAACTATTGCAAAAGTTGAGCAGTCCGAAGACGCCACGGGTTACCTCCAGTAGCGGTCGATTGTCTGCTCACGATCTGGACCAACGGTGATGATAGAAACGCGTACACCAGCAAGTTGCTCCAGGAAGTCAATGTAGTCCTTAGCCTCACGAGGCAGCTGGTAGAAGTTGCGAACGTTAGAGATGTCGCACTTCCAACCAGGAAGAGTCTCGTATACAGGCTTTGCGTGATAGAAGACGCTCTGGTGCTCTGGGACGGTCTTGTAAATCTTGCCGTCGCACTCATAAGCAACGCATACCTTAATCTCTTCCAGGCAGCCAAGAACGTCAAGCTTGGTGATTGCCAGGTCAGTGAGACCATTGATACGAGCTGCGTAGTTAACAACTACTGCGTCATACCAACCGCAACGACGCTTACGACCGGTAGTAACACCATACTCATGGCCAACTTCGCCGAGAAGATCGCCCGTCTCGTCAAAGAGCTCTGTTGGGAATGGACCAGAGCCAACGCGTGTGAGGTAAGCCTTTGCAATACCCAGGACACGGTCAATGTTGGTTGGGCCAACGCCAGAACCAGTTACTGCGCCACCAGCGGTGCAGTTAGAAGAGGTGACAAATGGATAGGTGCCGTGGTCAATATCAAGCATGGTTGCCTGAGCACCCTCGAAGAGAATGTTCTTGCCAGCCTCAAGCTCTTCGTTGAGGAAGAGAGAAGACTCAACAATGTAAGGACGAATGCGATCTGCATAAGGCAGGTAGGTCTCACAAATTTGGTCAACGGTATAGGTTGGAAGACCATACACAAGACTCAAGATTGGATTGGTGTACTCAAGTGCAGCTTCAAGCTTCTTGCGGAAGATTTTCTCGTCAAGCATGTCCTGAATACGAAGACCAGTGCGGTTCATCTTGTCCATGTAAGTTGGGCCGACACCACGCTTAGTGGTACCAATAAGGTTCTTGCCCAGCTTTTTCTCGTGTACGCCATCAAGATCTTTGTGATAAGGCATGACAATATGAGCGTTGCCGGAAATCTTAAGCAGGTCGCAGGAAATACCCTTGCTCTCCAACATGTCAATCTCGCCGAGAAGAACCTCTGGGTCAACAATGCAGCCATTACCAATAACTGGATAGGTATTCTCATACATAACGCCAGATGGAACCTGGTGAAGCGCAAGCTTTGTGTCTCCAGCAATTACCGTGTGGCCCGCATTTGCACCACCTGCGTAACGGCAAACAACGTCAAAATCTCCGGAAATGAGGTCGGTAACTTTACCCTTACCCTCGTCTCCCCACTGAGCACCAACAAGTACGGAAGCTGGCATAAGTTCTCCCCTATCGCAGCTATCTACAAACACGACTATTACATGACGGTTGCAACCTCTTTAGGGGTTGCTTCATAAGTATAGCTAATACCGCTGGCAAAAGCACAGAAGCGCAGAGGTTTTGTCACACATAAGAAACGATTAGTGTGCTGGGTTTGCCATTGCGGCGTACTGAGCGGCTTCACTTTCTGAGTAATTATTTCCCTGGTAGATCTCAACAAACTTAGTAGATGTTGGCATAAACATAACAGGAACATCCCTCAGAGCACCTGCACGGTTCTTTGCAACAATGATGTTGGTAACGTCTTTATCAGGACGGTCATCGCGTGCGGCTTCTTCATCGCTCAGTGAGCGGTCAAGCAGCAAAACAATATCTGCATCCTGCTCGATTGCGCCGGACTCACGCAGGTCAGAAAGCTGTGGACGCTTGCCGTTTCTGTTCTCAAGCGTACGATTGAGCTGGGAGAGTGCAATAACAGGTGCCTTGAGGTCTTTAGCCATAATCTTAATGCCACGAGACATCTCGGAAACCTCAGTTGCACGACTGTCCGCACGGCCCTTCTCGGCTGGTGGAGACAGCAGCTGAAGGTAGTCGATGATAATGACGCCTTTCTCGGCCTTATTAAGCATTCTGCGGGCTTTTGCGCGGATTTCTGTGACTGTTGTGCCCGGAGTATCATCAACGATGATTTTAAGGCGAGAAATGCGCTCTGCTGCCTCCAGAAGGGTAGGCCACTGCTCATTTCTGATGTTGGAAGAACGGATGGTCTGCAAATCAACCTTTGATTCAGAAGCCAACAGCCTCTGCGCAATCTCAATCTTGCTCATCTCAAGCGAGAAGAGCGCAACAGTTGCACCGGAAACTGCGGCGTTATAGGCCATGCTGAGAGCAAAAGAGGTCTTACCAACACCAGGACGAGCGCCGATAACAACCATCTGACCCGGACGAAGACCTTGGAATAGGTTATCAAGAGTTGCAAATCCGGTTTGGACACCCAACTCCGACGCATCTTTACCAGCATTTTGCTGAAGCTCTTCAAAGAGATCAGTCATGATGTCTTCAATGCCCTGCTCAGACTGCTGAACATCTCTGTTGGTCACATCAAAAATGAGCTTCTCTGCCTGGTCAACTACTTCTTTTGTATCTTCTGGAGCATTGTAGGCAAGCGCAGAAATCTTTGCAGAAGCACTGATCATCTTTCTGAGCGTAGTATCACGATGCAGCATAACAGCGTGGTTTTCCCAACCGACCATAGCAAGTGGGTTATTTCCAAGCTCTGCTAAACGGACAGCTCCTCCAGCGCGCTCAAACTTGCCGTTACTCTTAAGGTGGTCTGCAAGCGAAATGACGTCTACTGGCTTGTTATTGTCAAACAGGGACTTAATTGCCTCAAAAATAATTTGATTGGATGGAATATAGAAATCCTCGGAAGAAAGCCTAATGAGGCACTCTCCTCTGATCTCTTCCGAGAGAATCATTGCGGAAAGAATGGAAAACTCGGCATCAGAATCTTGTGGCATAGAGGCGTTCTCTAGGGCCGTCAATTGCGTAGGATTCATCTCAAACGAGTCTTGTGCCATCGTCTTTTCCAATCATGTTTTTTGGGAATGAATCTGAATAGTAGTGTACTTTTCAAAAAAATAAAGAGTCATTTTGGCTTGCAAAATTCGAAAAGTTAAGTCTTCAACATGATTTTCCAAAACTCGCATACCCTGAGCGGGATTTCCTTGAGTTTTCAACGTTTTCAACATTTTTTAGACTTTTTTCGACACGTAGTATTTTCTACACAATTGCTTATCTGCAGTTATACAAATCAAATTACAATTCCGCAGGTTAAGTGAATATGTTTTACATAACATTTTGAATAACCGCAGGTAGAGTATAAGAAAATATACCGTTCAGTCTACACATAAAAAGACCACCCCTTTGTTATGTTTCACAAAGGGGTGGTTCGAACAAACATTCCATTCTTTTAAGATGGCCTTGCTTTTTATAAAAGCTTACAAATCTGTAGAAAACTGCAGAAATTGTATAAACCACCAAAAAATGCAGGAGAACAGTGTTTTATGCATGCATAAAACTACTCTGCGGACTCAACCTCAACCTCGACGGTTGCCTCAGCGGCGACCTCCTCGGTCTCCTCCTCTGCAGGAGCAGCATCGTCCTCGCCAACAAGAACAACGACGGTTGCGGTAATGTCACGGTAAAGCTCAATGGTGACATTGTGGCGACCAGCGGTCTTGATAGCAGCGCTACGAGCAATGCGCTTACGATCAACGGTGACGTTGAGCTGTGCCTCGATTGCGTCAGCAATCTGAGCGGTGGTGACGGAGCCAAAGAGCTGGCCCTCCTCGCCAATGCGAGCGTCAACAGTTACGAGCTTGCCATCAAGAGCTGCCTTGGTAGCATTTGCGTCAGCAATACGCTGCTCTTCGCGCTTAGCGATATTGTGACGACGCTCCTCAAGCTGCTTGATGTTACCCGGTGTAGCAGGCTGGGCAATCTTGTTGGGGAACAGGAAGTTCTCCGCATAACCCTGTGCGACCTCTACGATGTCGCCTTCGCCGCCCTTACCGCGAAGCTCGCCCAAGAGAATAACTTTCATGGGAAACTCCTTTGATGAGTCGATTGTCTCGACTAGTTGTTGTTTATCGTAGGTTCTGAATCCTGGTTTCCTGAGCGATTAAGCTTTCGGAAGTTTGCCCAGGCGTCAATAAGTCCTACGAGAGCCATAACGCCTAACTGAACTTCTAACATGCCTGCCAATACAAACAGTGACAGAGAAAGTGCTGGCGAGAAGTGCTTCTCGCGCACAAACCATGTGAGCACTGCAACGCCCTGAAGAGCAAAAACAACCCTAAGAGCCATAAACACATTCAACGTAATAAGCTGAAGTATGTCTTGTGCAGGCAAAATGGTGCTTGAGAGTGCATATACAAACAAGTTGGCCACAGTAAGAACACACATCCAAAATGGAACGTCCATCAGCTGGAACTGTGGCAATTTCTGTGGGTCTCTTGTCAGTGCTTTATACACTGTTCGAGCTCCAAAACGCGCAATTACAAAATATAAAAGCGCCATGCCGGTATAGCTGGTTGGCCAAAAGAGCATAAAGAGTGCCTTTGCCGTTGAAAGACCTTCTTGAATCTCTGGAGAAGCACCTGAGACCTGCGAGGCGTATTGATTAAACACACTCTGAGCAAGCTCGGGAAGAGTTGTTCCTGCCATTGCGGCAAAGAACGCATCGTATCCCAGAAGTGCCAAAGCCGTTGCTCCCACAAGAAGAGACCCAACACCAACGGTGAGTTTCTCTGTTGCAAAAGCGTAGCCAACTCCAAGAGCAAGTGCACAAGCGGTAACTGAAGTAGCCGCCTCCGTTGGTCCCGAGAGCAAATAAGCTGCTACACCCGTAACAAGTACTGAAGTAATAGCAGGACCAAACCATCCGTGCCCTTTTTTGCAATAGACAGCAATTACCATGCCATACGCAACCAAAGCTGCTCCAATAAAAGAAAGGAGCCCAGTAATTACTCCGCCAACAACGCAAAGAACAAAACCTTGCTTGTAGGTTGGAGCTTCAAACGGACGCGGCTTGCCTCCGTTTTGGTTGCTTGGACCGGCAAAATTCTGTGGGCTACTCTCTGGGCGAGAATACCCTTCAGGTGCCTGAGGAATATTTGAATCCGGTCTATCCATTGCTAACCAACTCTACCTGAAGAACAGATAGGTTATCCGCGACTACGGCCACCGCGGCTGGAAACCACAGGGACAGTGTAGGGCAGAAGTGCCATCTCGCGTGCGCGCTTGATAGCAAGTGCAATGTCGTGCTGGTGCTGCGTGCAGGTGCCAGTGACGCGACGAGGCTTAATCTTGCCACGGTCGGTCATGTACTTACGAAGAAGCTGAGTATCTTTGTAATCGATGAACTCAGTCTCCTCCTTGCAGAACTGGCAATACTTGCGACGCGGCTGGCGCTGGAAATCTTGTTTCTGCTGAGCCATGTCTTTTACCTTTCAGATGACAGTAACGTCTGTGTTGCTGTCTGACGTTTAAAACGGAATATCAGCATCGTAGAACTCCTCGTCTGGCGGAGCCGGAACGGGAGCGGGTGCCTGTGGAGTTGGAGCTGCATAAGATGGTGCACCCTGTGACATAGGGGCTCCACCCTGCTGATTCCTAGAAAGGAACTCGACCTCATCAACAACAACCTCAAGCTTGCTGCGACGCTGTCCTTCCTTCGTCTCCCAGGAGCTGAAACGAAGTTTGCCTTCAATAGCAACCTTCGAACCCTTGGAGAGGAAGCGGGAAAGTGCTTCAGCACGCTGTCCAAATACTACGCAGTCAACGAAATTGGGAACATCTTCCCACTCACCGGTCTGCTGGTTCCTGCGACGATCGTTAACCGCAACGCCGAAGGATAGAATCTGGGTACCGCCTGCTGTGGAGCGAAGCTCCGGGTCACGGGTCAGGTTGCCCGAAATGTTAACCCTGTTAATACTCATAAATCTCACTACCTCTCATCGTGGAATAATTCCACTTTTCCATTACAAGGACTTAGTCCTTATCGACTCGACGCACGATCATGTGACGCTTAACAGCATCATTGATTCGCAGGACTCGATCGAGCTCTGCAATCTGCGTTGGATCTGCATGGAAATTGATGAGGGTATAGTCACCCTCGGTAAGATCGTCGATCTCAAAAGCAAGCTTACGCTTACCCCAATCCTCGACGCTGTCGACTACTCCGCCGTCAGTGGTGATAGCAACGTCAATACGCTTCATTACACCAGCACGGACTTCCTCGGTGGAAGCTGGGTCAACAAAAAACAGCAGTTCATAGGCCTTCATATTGTCACCTCCTCTGGGCTAATGGCTTCGGGAAGTGAAGGTGCACCCGAAGCAGGAAAGTTCGACCAAGCATCATACCACATAAATGCTCAAATACGAAACTAGCCCACAAACTTTCTCACATGCAGTCCACATATAAAGCTTAAATTGGCAATTTGTTGCTTATTTGCCTCTAATCTTGCAACTATCTGACGCGAATCTTTCTAGCGCTTGGTCGTACGCGCAATTTAAAAAATGCAAGATTGAAAAAGAAAAACGGCCATCACACAATCTGCATGATGGCCGTTTCGTTTATATGTGCCCTACATTACTGAGCTGCAGGTCCCTCAGGATTCTGAGTTGGTGCGTCTGCTGGAGCAGCTGATGCCTCAGGAGCCTCTGGAGCTGTTGGGATAATTGGCTCAACAACAACAGTTGAAGCTGGTGCAGGCTCTGGAGCTGCAGGAGCAACAGGCGCCTCAGGGGCTATAGGTGCTGCTGGCGCAACAGGTGCGACAGGAGCTGCTGGTGCAGCTGGAGCGACAGGCGCTGCTGGAGCAGCAGGTGCGACTGGTGCAGTAGGAGCTGCTGGTGCTGCAGGTGCAGTAGGAGCCGCAGGTGCGACTGGCGCAGCTGGAGCAACAGGAGCTGCAGGTGCAGCTGGAGCTGCTGGAGCAACGGGAGCTGCAGGTGCTGCTGGGGCTGCAATAGGCTCAGCTGGAGCAGCAACTGGGGCTGCAGGTGCAACTGGAGCTGGAGCAGCAACTGGGGCAGCAGGAGCTGCTGGAGCGGTAGCTGCTGGTGCAGGTGCTGCGACAGGAACAGCAACAGGTGCTACTGCAGGAGCAGCGGTTGCTGCTGGTGCGGTTGGAGCAACAGGTGCTGGGGCAGCATAGGTAGCAGCTGCGCCATCACGTGGATCGTTAATAAATGGTGGCAGTGGATCGTTGCTCTGTCCCCATGCAGGAACATTGAACTGACGCATCCAAAGAGCGATAGCGTTCTGCATAAGAAGCATAACGATAAGACCAACAACGTGGCCGATATAGCCAATAACAAGGAAGATTGGTCCCATCTGAATGAAGCCGCGTGCAAGAAGAGCAAGCATGACAAGACCAAGCTGGTTCTGGTTGGAAATATTCTGAGTTCTTGCAATGGCCATAGCCTGAGCACCAATGTTAACGATCATGCTGATTGCAGCACTGCCGCCGATGATACCCATAATAATTGAGGTAACAATACCAAGTACAATGCCCATACCAAAGATACGGAACAGACCGCCCATGTCATGCTTGATCATCTCAAAGATGTTCTTAAAAGCAAAACCAGCGGAGATGCGACCATAAACTGATGCGCGGACCTGAACAACATTGATGCACAGTGGATACACAAATGCTGCAACAATGAAGACTGGAATAAGAATCAGATTGATAACTGGAATGAAAGAAAGAATTCCAGTAGCAATGCTGTATGCCAGACCAAATGCAAGTGCAATTACAGCTGCCTTGAAGCCGGTAACAATGTAGGTACCAAACTTAAGGTCTTTCTGCTTTGGACCAGCATTGATGCCCCATGCAGTTACGCGCGCAGTCTCAAGTGCATAGCCAACAAGTGCAAGAATTCCGACAACTGGAATAAGACCAAACAGAGCCATAATAAGGACAGGCTTCCACCAACCCTTTTCCAGAGTCAGAAGTGCCCAGGAGCGTGCAAAGTAGCGATCGCGCCTGTAGCCATTCAACTCATCTGCTGAAACAGCCATTTAACTCTCCCCTCGTGTCAAAAAGATGACATCGAATTACAAAGCCTAAACATTCTATATAAAATCGAAAAATAAATATATCTTTATTGGTAACAATTAATCAAATAAAAATGTTAAATGGCGGAGGAGGAGGGATTCGAACCCTCGTACCCCTAGAAGGGGTAAACGGTTTTCGAGACCGCCGCATTCAACCACTCTGCCACCCCTCCGAAGGGTGAAACGGCGCCCGTAGGCGCCGTGAAAATTCTGGCGGAGAGTCAGGGATTTGAACCCTGGAGACGCTTTAGACGCCTACACGATTTCCAATCGTGCTCCTTCGGCCACTCGGACAACTCTCCATATAAAACCGCACGGGACAGTATAGCGGATTTCTCACCAATATAGAACGAGAAGTTCTGTGTATTTTTAATACTTGTGTAGTATTGTCATACTCATAAAACAAAAACACCAGTAGGAGGTATGGATGCCACCGTTTTTCTCGCCATATGGCACAGATGCAATTTCTGTGAGCATCCCCTACTGGCTAGACCTTCTAACGGTAATTATTGGTGCAATCTCGGGAATCTTGGTTGCAAGAGATCGTCACTTAGACCTTGTGGGCTTTGTG
>JABZHK010000189.1:0-1912 GCA_015258885.1 Atopobium sp. | reverse complement strand
CCGAACACCGAACACACCTTGGGGTTTCTCCCGAGGTGTGTTTTTTTGCTCGACCAAGCTACCTCTCTCCATTTTTTGATTGGCTTTGATTGCGAGCCTGGAAAGCTCATCATGTCTGAGTAAATTTACTCAGACATGATGAGAAAAACCGGCAAATCGCTCAGACAAGGTGCACTTTTCCGGCAAATCGTTCAGACATGGCGAGAAAATCAGGCTCCATGGAGGGGCAATCTCGAGCACGCTTCAAAGTCCGCCTGAAAAGTGCAAAGAATCTGTGTTTTGGATACAGATTCTTTGCAGAAATCAGGCAAATCCACAGATTCTTTGGTGTTATCAGGCAAAAGTTACAGAATCTTTGCAGAAGTCAGGCGCGCTTGATGTAAGCCTTGCGATTCAGCTGCAATTCTCGAAGAGAAGAACTTCTCGCCTTGCGCATCACACACGGTCAAGCGCACGGTCAGGCGCGCGCTCGAGCGTGCGACCAGACATGCTCCTGAACGCGCAACACATGCAACAAAACATCCGCCTTACCTGCGATTTTTGAACAACATTTAAATAAAAATTTCTATTGACTTGTAATCAAAGTGATATCACAATGATGCCAACATAAAGCTCATTGTCACAAAGGAGATCTTATGAGCACCGAGAAAATCATTAAGTCCAAGAGTGGTTGGCTGTTCCTGCTGATTACCATTGTTCTTTTTGCAGTTGCAGCCCTGTTTTTGGCTAATTTTGTACTCAGCGCTATCGCTGCAGACAGAAATCCTCGCCTGGATCCATCATTCCCAAGCATCATTGGTGCACTGGTATTCTTCTTTGCAGGAATGTTTGTTTCAAGTGGCCTGTTCAGCCTTCAGCCTGGTCAAGCAAAGGTTTGCGTGCTATTTGGTAAGTATATTGGCACCGTTAAGGACGAGGGTCTGCGCTGGGCAAATCCTTACTATGCCAAGACTCTTTCCACAAATCTGGGTGACCTTTCTTCTCTCGCTGCAGGCGTTACTCCCAGTGTAAGCGTACACACCTCCATCATTTCCACCCGTGCTCGTACGCTGAACGGCGAAGTCCTCAAGGTCAACGACCGCATGGGTAACCCAATCGAGATCGCCGAGGTTGTTGTTTGGCGCGTGAGCGATACCGCAAAGGCCCTCTTTGATGTCGACGACTACGACAGCTACGTTACTATGCAGGCAGAGACCGCGCTCAGGCACGTCGCGAGCATCTACAGCTACGACCACATGGAGGACGAGTCCGAGTCCAACACCGCAATTACTCTGCGCTCCAACATCGAGGAAGTCTCCGAGGCGCTTCAGTCCGAGCTGAGCCGCAACCTTTCCGTCGCTGGTATCACCGTTGACGATGCTCGCCTCACGCACCTGTCCTACGCTCCTGAAATCGCGCAGGCAATGCTTCGCCGCCAGCAGGCAGAGGCAATCATCGCCGCACGTAAGAAGATCGTCGAGGGCGCCGTTTCCATGGTTGACATGGCTCTCACTCAGCTCTCCGAGAATGGCGTTGTTGAGTTCGACGAGGACCGCAAGGCCGTCATGGCATCCAACCTCATGGTTGTTCTCTGCGGCGAGTCCGAGGCTCAGCCTGTGCTTAACACCGGTTCCTTGCAGCAGTAAAGCATGGCGAGAAACCCATGGCACCTCGCAAACAATATCCACTTCGTGTAGCTCCAGAAGTCTGGGAGGCGGTTGAACGCTGGGCGCAAGACGACATGCGTTCAACTAACGCTCAGGTAGAATGGATACTTCGCGATGCCCTAAGAAGAGCAAAGCGATCTCCAAAAGCTCAAGACACTCGTGTGAACAAGATAAATAAATTGGAAGAAGGAAACTAACATGGCCGACAACATCCCACAGCCACCTGTTCCTAACGCTCCCGTACCTCCCGCTGCTCCTGCTGCTCC
>JABZHK010000188.1:0-1918 GCA_015258885.1 Atopobium sp. | reverse complement strand
GTGCAAATAACGGCGCTTTGGATTGTTTTTACTGCTCTTACTACGGATACACTTTCAACTCAGACGATAGTTTCTGCACTGGGAGTTATGCTTCTGAGCATTATAGGAACGTTTGTCTGCGCTCATTTTAAGAGTGAGAATTTCTGTGACGCTAATTTCAGTATGGCTGGCGCTAAGCGTGCGGAAATTGGAGATACACTGCGCCGCTTGCCCATGGGTTATTTTAACGAGAATAGCCTTGGAGAAGTAACAGCTGTTATGACCAACCAGCTAGATGTAATGCAAAATCTTGGTGGCTTGCTCTATATGATGGTTTTTGGTGGTTTGGCCTTAACAGCAATTATTGTTGCATTCCTGTTTGTATTTTGTTGGCAGTTAGGCCTTATAACTGCAGCTACGTTTGCACTTTTCTGCATAACAATGGAGGTCTTGCAGGCCTACGTGCGTAATACATCAGATGATTATGTGGCCGCAAATACTACTTTGATTAGCTCCGTCCTTGAGTATGTTCGCGGCATTAGCGTGGTAAGGGCATTTTCCCTTATTGATGATGCTGAGGGAAAGTACGCCAAAGCAGTTGATGATTGCCGTGTCCAAGCGCTCAAACTTGAGTTTAAGGCGCTTCGTTTCTCTGTTCTGCAGATGGTTATCTCCAAGGCTACAAGCATTATTATGTGCCTGGTATCAGTTGGACTATGGCTCTCTGGAACACTTGATACAGCTACGTGCTTAACCGTAGTGGTTATGTCGTTTATGTTGTTTAGCCGTCTTGAATCCGCTGGTCGTTTCTCAACTATTCTGCGTAACATTGAAATTGCAATGGAGCAAACAAACGCTATTCTCGCCACTCCTGCAATGGAAGAGGGAGAAGGTTTGGAGAAAGCGGATTCTTGTGACATAGAGCTTTCTCATGTCTCGTTTGGCTACGACGACAGGCAAATTCTTGACGATGTGAGTCTCTCGATTCCTGCAGGTACTTCTTGTGCCATTGTAGGTCCAAGTGGTTCGGGCAAGACAACGCTTGTCCGTTTGATTGAACGCTTCTGGGATGTGAATACAGGCCAGGTTACGCTTGGTGGACGCGATGTACGTGACTATAAGGTTGACGCTCTGCTCCAAAACTTCTCTACTGTTTTCCAGGGAGTTTTCCTGTTTGATGACACCATTGAGAACAACATCAAGTTTGGCAATCCAGACGCAACTCATGAGCAAGTAGTTGACGCAGCTAAGCGTGCTTGCTGTGAAGAGTTTATCCAGGCACTACCTGACGGATACGAAACACGCTTAGGAGAAGGTGGCTCAATGCTTTCTGGCGGCGAGCGCCAGCGTCTTTCTATTGCGCGCGCTATCTTAAAAGATGCGCCAATCGTAGTACTTGATGAGGCAACGGCTAATGTTGATCCAGAAAACGAGCTTGAACTTCAGCGTGCAATCGCAGAGCTCACAAACTCTAAGACCGTTATTATGATTGCCCATCGCCTAAAGACGGTGCGTAAAGCAAATCAGATACTTGTCCTGGATAAGGGCCGTATTGTTCAAAGAGGCACTCACGAGTCACTGATGGCAGAAGGCGGCATCTACGCTGATTTTGTTAACATGCGCGAGAAAACCGTCGGCTGGAAAATTGCCTAACTGCTGGTAAGACGCTAAAAATATCCCACGTAAAAATATGCACCCAAGCTTGTGCTTGGGTGCATATAACGTTAAAGCTGAAATGCGGTTTACTGAATCTGGCAAATCATAGCAACATTAGTTGAAGTGGTGTAGTCACCAAGGCGTGGGCTGGTATGAGGATCGCCAGCAGTCAGAACAACAATGTCGCCGGTCTCAACAACGCCAACTTCCTTTGCAATGTTCAGGGCGTTGTACATGGTGTTAGAAAGAGTGCCCTGCTCAGAGGTCTTGAATGCATAAACAC
>JABZHK010000187.1:0-1980 GCA_015258885.1 Atopobium sp. | reverse complement strand
GCGCATACGTCTCAATGAGGCCGCGGTCGTACATACGCATGCCTGACGTAGGGTCAGTGATAGTCTGACCAGTACTTGTTTTGATAAGCCAAGAAATAAGCTTGGAGCCAATCTCTCGGGGAGAATTTCCGCGAGCTTTAGTGACAAAACGAGAAGCAATAACAATGTTTGCCCCCTCGTTTACCATTGCTTGCGCCATAGGAGCAATGTATTCAGGCCTGTGCTGGCCATCGGAGTCAAACTGCACCACTGCATCGTAGCCATGCTCTTTTGCATAGCGCATACCGGCTCTAAAGCCAGCAGAAAGACCACCATTAACAGGTAAATTAAGGTAGTTAAATCCACGCTCTTTACAGATGTCTAGTGTGCGGTCAGCGGAGCCGTCGTTGATTATGATGTAATCAACTTGAGGGGCTACCTGGCACAACTCTGTAATAGTTGAAGCAATGCAGGCTTCTTCGTTGTAAGCGGGAACGACTGCAAGAATTCTCACGAGCATCCTTTGAATTGCAAATTACACGTTAACTGCATGAATATCATAGCTCAAAAGCTGAATTAAACTTGACTCGTATATAGTAGATTACCTAAAGAAATCGAAAGGTGCATGCTATGGAGTTTCCAAAAGAGCTTAAAAACCCTATTCAGTCAGGTAATTTTACGTTTTATGACACCGCGATTGAAGGTGTAAAGGTTGTGGACGTAAAGCTGTATGGTGATGCTCGTGGTGGCTTTATGGAAACCTACCGTGAAGAAAACTTTGTTGCTGGCGGCATTGATGCTTCTTTTGTACAGGATAATCAGTCCTCATCCGTTCAGGGCGTGCTCCGCGGCCTTCACTTCCAGATTGAGCATCCTCAGGCAAAGCTTGTGCGTGTAATCTCTGGCACTGTCTTTGACGTTGCTGTTGACCTGCGAGAGGGAAGTCCAACTTGGGGTCAGTGGGAAGGTGTTGTCCTGTCCGCTGAGAACCGCAGGCAGTTCTTTGTTCCTCGCGGCTTTGCCCACGGCTTTTTGGTCCTCTCAGAGACCGCTGAGTTCTGCTACAAGTGCGATGACATCTATCATCCAGGCGATGAGGGTGGCATCATGTGGAATGATCCAGAGCTTGGCATTGAGTGGCCAGCATTTCTTGGCGAGAAGACCTTAGATCCAGCAAAGGTCATTCTTTCCGACAAAGATAAGATTCATCCAGCACTTTCTTCACTTAAGAAGTAACAAGCGCTGAAGGCAAGTTAGGTACTATGAACGAACGTAATCGTCGTGAGCGAAAATGCACAGCTCACGAGCTAAATCGCATGAACGAGGCGGAGTGGACAGAGGAAGCTTCTGACAAGGAGCTCTCAACTCAGCCGCTTCCTCGCGCAACACAGATGGAACTTCTCGCCCCAGCGGGAGGTCCAGCGCCATTTACCGCAGCTCTTGCTGGTGGTGCTGACGCTATTTACTGCGGCCTGGGTAACAACTTCAACGCCCGCCGTGGTGCGGACAACTTTGATGACGAGTCGTTTGCGCGTGCGTGTAGACAGGCTCATCTAGCTGGCGCTCGCGTGTACGTTACTGTTAACGTTGTTGTTAAGTGGGACGAGATGCAGCGTGTATTGCGCCTGATTCGCCGCGCGTGGACTCTTGGTGCAGACGCCTTTATCATCCAGGACTGGGGTCTTATGGCTCAGGTAAGAAAGACCTGGCCAGAGATTGAATGCCACGTATCAACGCAGGCAAATATCCACGATACGCGCGGTGTTGCTACCTGTAAAAAGCTTGGCGTGGGCCGCGTGACGCTGTCCAGAGAGCTTACGAAAGAAGAAATTTCTACCATTTCCAAGCTTGGCGTTGAGCTGGAATGTTTTGGTCACGGAGCCCTGTGTTTCTGCTATTCGGGCATCTGTCACATGTCATCTATGCGAGGAGATCGCTCTGCTAACCGTGGAGCCTGTGCTCAGCCGTGTCGCCTGCCGTATGAGCTGCTCAATTCTAAGC
>JABZHK010000186.1:0-1983 GCA_015258885.1 Atopobium sp. | reverse complement strand
GATATTGAGGCTGCTGCTTCAGCAATCAAATCCGCAATTTCCCAGGCAGAAGAGGGACAGACTCCACTTCAGATTGCGCTTGATAAGCTTTCACACACACTTACCATTCTTGTTGTTGTCATCTCGCTGCTTGTTTTTGCAACAGGCTTTATTAAGCACGGTGCCGAGATGCTTGGCAACTTTGACCTTATCCTCAGTACGTTTATGGTTGCAGTTTCTCTTGCAGTAGCTGCAATTCCAGAGGGTCTTGTTGCTGTTGTTACCATCGTTCTTTCTATGGGCGTTACCAGAATGAGCGAGCGCCACGCTATTGTCCGTCGTCTTACTGCAGTTGAGACCCTTGGTTGTACTCAGGTTATCTGCTCTGATAAGACCGGTACTCTGACCCAAAACAAGATGACTGTTGTTCGTCACGAGACAGAAAATCTTGATGCACATGTACGTACCATGGCACTGTGCTCAGACGCTACCTGGGACGATGCGGAGCAGGTTGCAAAGGGTGAGCCAACTGAGGCTGCTCTTGTTGCAGACGCTGCAAAACTTGGATACACCACAAGTGACCTCGCTTCTTCTCGCCCTCGTATTGGTGAGGCGCCCTTTGACTCTTCTCGTAAGATGATGTCTGTTGTGGTGCGTACTCGCTCTGGCAAAGTTGTACAGCACACCAAAGGTGCGCCTGATGAGGTGCTTGCTCGCTGCACCAAGATTATGACAAGCGATGGCATTATTGATCTCACCGATGAGGCTCGCTCTGAGATTTTGGCTCAGAACAAGTCTATGGCTGACCAGGCACTTCGTGTTATGGCATCTGCTCGTCGTGATTGGGGAACAGAAGCTCCTCGGAGCTATGATCCAGCTAACCTTGAGCATGACATGATCTTTGTGGGACTCTCTGGCATGATTGACCCAGTTCGTCCTGAGGTTAAAGGCGCTGTTGTTGAGGCCCATGAAGCTGGTATGCGCACCGTTATGATTACAGGTGACCACATTGATACAGCCGTTGCTATTGCGGTTGAGCTGGGAATTATTACCGATCGCTCTCAAGCAATTACCGGCGCACAGCTTGATAAGATTTCTGACGAAGAGTTTGAGCAGCGTATTGAGACTCTTGGCGTTTATGCACGCGTTCAGCCTGAGCACAAGGTTCGCATTGTTGATACTTGGCGCAAGAAGGGCATGGTCACAGCCATGACGGGCGACGGCGTTAACGATGCGCCTTCCATTAAGCGCGCTGATATTGGTATTGGTATGGGCATTACTGGTACCGACGTTACCAAGGGCGTTGCAGATATGGTTCTGGCAGACGATAACTTTGCCACCATCATTAGCGCCTGCGAAGAGGGAAGACGCATCTACGACAACATTCGTAAGTGCATCCAGTTCCTCTTGAGCTCCAACCTAGCTGAGGTTATTTCCGTCTTTATTGCATCCCTGGTCGGCTTTACTATTCTTCAGCCTACCCACCTTCTGTGGATTAACCTGATCACCGACTCTCTGCCTGCGCTTGCTATGGCTACCGAGAAGGCTGAACCAGGCATCATGAAGCGCAAGCCACGTAATCCTAAGGACGGAATCTTTGCGGGTGGCGTTGGCTTTGACTGCCTTGTTCAGGGCTCTATCATTGCTCTTCTCACTCTTGCCAGCTATTTTATTGGTCACTACTTTGAGTATGGAACCTTTGATATCTCACAGGTTATTACTAACCCAGAGGCTGGCGTTGAGGGTATGACCATGGCGTTCTTGACGCTTTCTATGGTTGAGATGTTCCACTCCTTCAACATGCGTTCTCTGCGTGGTTCCATCTTCAAGCTAACCAGCCAAAACATTTGGCTGTGGGGTTCCTTTGTTATGTCTTTGATTCTTACCTTTGTGGTAATTGAGACACCACTTTCTCAGGCATTTGGCTTTGCTGAGATTGGTTTTGAAGAGTACGCTATGGCAATGCTTTTAGCTGCATCTATTATTCCTCTGATGGAGCTGTAC
>JABZHK010000185.1:0-1990 GCA_015258885.1 Atopobium sp. | reverse complement strand
GTCTCTCTGAGGCGCCATATTTGTATAAGATAAGCTTATGTGCAGGTCAAACGGTTTTGTGCTTAATGAAAAGTTGTGATTCAAATGTTTTCATCTGAAGTTCTTTCAGAAGCTCAACAGGTTATTTCAGAGGCTCTTGCATTAGGTATTACCGTAGCTTCAGCCGAGTCTTGTACCGGAGGACTTGTTGCAGGCGCTCTTACAGCCATCTCTGGATCATCAAGCGTGCTTAAAGGCTCTGTTGTAAGCTATACCATTGAAATTAAGCAAAAGGTATTAGGCGTTTCAAAAGACATTTTTGATGAACCGTCCCTTGGCGCTGTTTCTGAGCCCTGCGCAGCTCAAATGGCTTCAGGCGTTAGAGACGTTATTGGATCAGATATTGCAGTTTCCGTTACAGGAATAGCTGGTCCAACAGGAGAAGAGCCTGGTAAACCAGTTGGAACAGTTTGGTTTGGCATTGACAGCAAAAACTTTACCCATACGGTCTGCAAACATTTTTCTGGTAATAGAGAACAGGTGCGAGAAGCTGCTGTTTTGCAGGCTTTGCAATTAATTCATGAAGCAATTGTGAAGGCTTAAAATCCGATTTTAATAGGGAAGCTCAAAACTAGTTTGTTTTGAGCTTCTTATTTTTTGCGACTATGCAGGACTTATACAGTCAAATTTGCAATTAATAAGAAATAAGCTTTTCAAGAGTGGAAAAATAGAGGTAAGAATTCAGACAAAATCCCTCTATAGAGTATATGTTTGACGTTGACATAGAACGTCTGTTCTTATATTATTCTAGTAACAAAAAGAGCAAGGAGTACCCATGGCTAAAAAGTCAGTTTCAAAAGAGATTAAAGCTCGTACTACTGGTGATGAGAGAGATGAGGTTATCTCTTCAACCACTGCAGAGATTGAGAAGAAATTTGGTGCAGGCGCTATTATGCGTTTAGGTGAGGGTGGTCCTGCCTTTGATATTCAAGCTATTCCAACTGGCTCACTTGCTCTTGATGCAGCATTGGGTATTGGCGGCGTTCCTCGCGGCCGTATCGTAGAGATTTATGGCCCAGAGTCCTCTGGTAAGACAACACTTTCACTAGAAATTCTTGCAGAAGCTCAGGCGCTAGGTGGTGTTGTTGCCTTTATTGACGCAGAGCACGCACTAGACCCAGGTTATGCGGCTCGTATTGGCGTTGATATTGACGATGTTTTAATTTCTCAGCCAGATACTGGTGAGCAGGCTCTAGAAATTTGTGACATGCTTGTTCGCTCAGGCGCCATTGATGTTGTAGTTGTAGACTCTGTTGCTGCTCTTGTTCCTCGTGCAGAGATTGAGGGAGAGATTGGCGATTCTAGCGTTGGTCTTCAGGCTCGTCTCATGAGTCAAGCTCTCCGTAAGTTAGCTGGCTCTCTTTCAAAGTCTAATACACTTTGTATTTTCATTAATCAACTTAGAGAGAAGATTGGCGTTATGTTTGGAAGCCCAGAGACCACTTCTGGTGGTAGGGCTCTTAAGTTCTTCTCTACTGTCCGTATGGATATTCGCCGCGTTGACAGCATTAAGGTTAACGGAGAAAACGTTGGTAACCGTGTTCGCGTTAAGGTTGTAAAGAACAAGGTTGCTCCGCCTTTTAAGGTTGCTGAGTTTGACATTATGTACGGTCAAGGCATCTCCAAAGAGGGCTCCATTCTTGATATGGCTGTTGATTTTGAGATTGTCAACAAGTCTGGAGCTTGGTTCACCTATGAGGGTGAGCGTCTTGGCCAGGGTAGAGAAGCAGCTAAATCTTTCCTTACTGCCAACCCAGATCTCATGGAAGAGATTGATCACAAAGTACGAGTTGCTTGTGGCCTTGTATTTGATGAAGATTCTGAAGTTGGCACTCCGGTTGCAACGGAAGATTCTGCTGAATAATGTCAGAAATTTCTTGGTCGATTGAGCTTCCAAAAAAGAAACAGGCAGTTCTAGGTCAAGCAAAGCCCAAGGCAAAGATTATTTTAG
>JABZHK010000184.1:0-2035 GCA_015258885.1 Atopobium sp. | reverse complement strand
GGTCGCGTCAACACCAGCACTTGGTGCGGGAGCACCGGCAGCAGGTGCGGGAGCGCCAGCTGGTGGAACGGCAGCGCCGGTAGCGCTTACAAGGCGCTGACCTGTGGTTTGCAAGTACCAATCCAACCAGGGCTTAAAGTTGAAGACAATCTCGTTAATGCCCGCATACGAGCCATCGGGGTAGTACATTGCCTGGTAGTTATGGGTGTTGATGATGTCGGCTGGCGTACCTGGGACAATGGTACGTACATACTCTTTGTCGCCGTTACGAAGTACACCGATGACAAACTCAACGTTTTTCATGCGGCCCTCGGGAAGAGAGCTATGAACTGTGGAAAGACGGTTGCCCGACTGCTCAGGAACGCGTTTTGCCAGCATAGTGTCTGGATTGTCATGAGCGTTGTTGTAGTAAAGGAACTGGTTGTTGTCGTCCGCGTAGGTCAGCTCAAATGGCATTGCCTTCAGGAACATGTCAATTTGGTTGACCGTCAAAATGCCGTGGTCAAGCTTAACGTACGTGTCGCCCGAGACCGCGCCCACAAGCTCGGCGGCCTTCTCGACCCAATCAGGATCGTCGGGATCAATGCCCTGGATAGTGGTGGAAATTGAGTTGGTTACGTCCAGATCCTCTGGCGCGATTGGCTTTGGCTTCTTCAACTTGGAGACCACCTCTACGTATTTGACAAAGTTATCCAGGCAAAGGCCCAGGAAGCCGACGGTGCGCTCGTCGATAATGTTGCCGTCCTCATCAAAAGCCTGCTTGGCCTTTCCAAGAAGGAACTCGTTACCAGGTAAAACGTATGCGTTTACGCCCGGAGCATCCATAATCTTGCGCAGATGCACTTGCGCGCGAGAAGTTCCTTGGTCGTAGTAAGAAGCTCCGACAATCATGACAGGCTTGTTTTCGAAAGGATGGACGTCGTAGGAGAGCCACTCGATGACACTCTTCAGCGCAGGTGAAATGGTGTGGTTGTGCTCGGGCGTAGAAATAATGACGCCATCAGCGCGGGTAATCTTGTTGTACAGCAGGCGGAGCTGGAAGTTCTCGTCCCACTTGAGGTCCTGGTTGAACAAAGGAATGTTATCAATCTCAAGGATTTCAAGCTCAAACTGCTTGGCAAAATGCTTTTTGATGAAGTGCAGAAGCTTTCGGTTATAGGAAATCTCCGCATTTGAACCGACGATTCCGACAAATTTCATAGTAGTAGTTCCTTCCAGGCCTACAGGTTTTCCCAGTCAAAGTTCTCGGCCTCTTTGCGGAGAAGTTCGCGCGATGCGGCCATTTTCTCGTTGAGTTTCACAAACAGACGGAAATCGTCAAAGAGCAGGTCAAGCTTCTTGACGGTAGCTTTGTCCTTCAAGTTGCCCTTCTCGTCAAATGCCTGCGGGGCGCGGCCAAGAAGGAACTCGGAACCTGGCATGATTGCGGCTTTGAGCTCGGGAGCGTCCAGAATTTGACGGAGCTGAAGCTGTGCGCGAGAAGATCCGAGTGTGCCCAGGGATGCGCCGACAATCATGACTGGCTTGTTGACCATAGGGAATATGCCGTAGGACAGCCAAGCAAGCGCGTTTTGCAGGACCGCTGGAATGGAGTGGTCGTACTCTGGTGTTGCGATGATGACGCCGTCGGCGGCCTCAATTTTCTTTGCAAGCTCTGAGACAACCTCGGGGACCTTCATCTTTGCGGGTTTGTTGAACAGGGGAATGTTGTCGATTTCCACCAGCTCAATGGAGGCCTTGTCGGCAAAGTGCTTCTGCATAAACTGCAGGAGTCTTCGGTTATTTGACTCTTTTGAATTGGTGCCAATAAGGCCAACAAAGTTAAGCATCAAACTTCCTTTCTGAATTACGCAAGGAACTCAGGCGAGATTCCCGACGAATAATATACGCGATTATCAGTGGTTACTATGAGCGCCTCGATGCCTTTTTCTTGTTCCACACGGGCAAGGAGCTGTTTGGGTTTCTCGCCATAAAGGCGCGTGGTCCAAATTTCTCCATCAAGCGAGTTGTCCGAGATAATCGTGATGCTCGCAAG
>JABZHK010000183.1:1615-2037 GCA_015258885.1 Atopobium sp. | reverse complement strand
GGTGAGAATCCTGCCCACCGAAAATCTAAGGTTTCCTGAGGAAGGTTCGTCCACTCAGGGTTAGTCGGGGCCTAAGCCGAGGGCGAAAGCCATAGGCGATGGATAACAGGTAGAAATTCCTGTACCACCGAAGGTTGTTTGAATGATGTGGGGACACAGGAGGATAAGCTGAGCACGCCGTTGGTAGAGCGTGTCCAAGCGTCAAGGGAGTATGAATAGGCAAATCCGTTCATATATATTCTGAGGCGTGATGGGGTGGTCAATAGACCGGAAGCAGCTGATTTCACACTGTCAAGAAAAGCCGCTAATTAGACCTAAGGTGCCCGTACCGCAAACCGACACAGGTAGATGAGGAGAGAATCCTAAGGTGAGCGAGAGAACTATTGTTAAGGAACTCGGCAAAATGACCCCGTAACTTCGGG
>JABZHK010000183.1:0-1606 GCA_015258885.1 Atopobium sp. | reverse complement strand
AAACACAGGTCTCTGCAAAACCGAAAGGTGAAGTATAGGGGCTGACACCTGCCCGGTGCTGGAAGGTTAAGAGGAGATGTCATCGCAAGAGAAGCATTGAATTGAAGCCCCAGTAAACGGCGGCCGTAACTATAACGGTCCTAAGGTAGCGAAATTCCTTGTCGGGTAAGTTCCGACCCGCATGAAAGGTGTAATGATTTGGGCACTGTCTCAACAAGGGACCCGGTGAAATCGAAATACCTGTGAAGATGCAGGTTACCCGCAACTGGACAGAAAGACCCCATGGAGCTTTACTGTAGTTTGATATTGAGTTTCGGTTAAGTATGCACAGGATAGGTGGGAGACGATGAGACTGGTCTTTCGGGATCAGAGGAGTCACTGTTGGGATACCACTCTTACTTAATTGAAATTCTAACTCTAAGCCGTGATCCGGCTAGAGGACCGTGGCAGATGGGCAGTTTGACTGGGGCGGTCGCCTCCCAAAGAGTAACGGAGGCGTTCAAAGGTTCCCTCAGGCTGGATGGAAATCAGCCTAAGAGTGCAAACGCATAAGGGAGCTTGACTGCAAGACTGACGGGTCGAGCAGGTACGAAAGTAGGAGTTAGTGATCCGGCGGTTCCGCATGGAAGGACCGTCGCTCAACGGATAAAAGCTACCCCGGGGATAACAGGCTGATACTTCCCAAGAGTCCATATCGACGGAAGTGTTTGGCACCTCGATGTCGGCTCGTCTCATCCTGGGGCTGGAGAAGGTCCCAAGGGTTGGGCTGTTCGCCCATTAAAGAGGCACGCGAGCTGGGTTCAGAACGTCGTGAGACAGTTCGGTCCCTATCCACTGCAGGCGCCGGAAATTTGAGAAGATCTGACCTTAGTACGAGAGGACCGGGATGGACAGACCTCTGATGTATCAGTTGTCACGCCAGTGGCATGGCTGAGTAGTCACGTTTGGAATGGATAACCGCTGAAAGCATCTAAGCGGGAAACTAACTTCAAGATAAGTATTCTTTAAGATACCTTCGAGCCTAGGAGGTTGATAGGTTGGGGGTGTAAGTGCAGCAATGCATTTAGCTGACTAGTACTAATATTACGTCTGCTTTTAAGATAATCTTTTGCTGCTGCTATTTATTTCTCATTGTCTTAATGGACAGTATATATATCTAGTTTGGTGATGATAACGACAGGGATACACCCGGAAACATTTCGAACCCGGCAGTTAAGTCTGTTAGTGCCTAAAATACTTGGATTCGTCCTGGGAAGATAGGTAGTTGCCAAACTTTTTTAAATATGTGTGTCTCCGTAGCTCAGCCGGTTAGAGCATCTGACTGTTAATCAGAGGGTCGTTGGTTCGAGTCCAACCGGGGACGCCATTTTTTTATTTGCAGAATTGAATTTATTTTTGTCATGTCATATTCTCCTTAGCGGAGTTTTTTTTATCTATTATTATATTTTTTTGTGTATTTTTTTGATTGAAGATAAAACAAAATATTTTTTTTATTATGCTCGAATCCATTTAAAATTAATACTAAACCCCATTTGAATAACGAATATTTTATAAATCTTTTTAGCAGATTAAACCTGATATTTATTTTCAAATAATTAAAATAAAT
>JABZHK010000182.1:0-2039 GCA_015258885.1 Atopobium sp. | reverse complement strand
CTCTGAAGTGAGTGGAGGACGGGTAGAATCTCGACCAGAAGGGTCACCAATCAGCGCGGTGCCACTACCAATAATCAACGTGACATTATGGCCAAGATCCTGGAACTGACGCATCTTACGCAGCGGAACTGCGTGACCCAGGTGCAAATCAGGGCTTGTTGGATCTACGCCAAGCTTGATGTTAAGAGGAGTGCCTTTCTTGAGTTTCTCTTTTAGACCATCCAAAGGAACAATCTGCATAGTTCCTGAAGTAATAACACGGAGCTGTTCTTCTACTGAAAGCACTCTGTATCCTCTCAACGCAAGCCTGTTAAATCATATAGTTACTGCTTCAAATAGTATCAATCAAATATGTTATCTATCAGAATACAACAGAGTTGTAACTCTTTATTCACTGAAACATAAATATCAGACTATAATAGTGAGAGCTATGACAAGGAGGCTCAATGGGTATTAGAACCCGTCGTGCACGTACACACGCAAATACACATGCCGTAGGTTTTGGCGTTGCTGGATTCTTTGGCTTTATGGCTCTTCTCGCGCTTGCACTTGCTCTTTCTTTGGGTGCAGCTGTTTCTTCATGGCTCGAGGACCTGCCTGATTACAACTCTGCTGATGCCTACCTGGTAGCAGAGCCTACCCGCGTTTATGACTCCAAGGGTAACGACATTGCTGACTTCTATCTGCAGCAGCGCCGCTCAGTTACCTTGGATCAGATTTCTCCTTATGTTATTCAGGGCACCATTGATACTGAGGATAAGCGCTTCTATTCCCACAGCGGTATTGACCCCTGGGGTATTGTCCGCGCATCTGTTGGCTCGCTGTTTGGTGGCGGCGAAGGTGCTTCCACTATTACGCAGCAGCTTGTTCGTAACACTGTTCTTTCTAACGAGCAGTTTGAGCGCTCTTTGAAGCGTAAGGTCCGCGAGGCTTACATCTCTATTCAGATGGAGAAAAAGTTTACTAAGGACCAGATTCTTAATATGTACCTCAACACCATTTACTACGGTAATGGTGCTTACGGTATTGAAGCAGCAAGTATTATCTACTTCAACAAGCATGCAAGTGACCTAACCCTTGCTGAGGCTGCGACACTTGCTGGTCTTCCAAACGCACCTTCTGCCTATGACCCAACCGTCAATCCAGAGGCTGCAAGAGAAAGACGCAACACTGTTCTTGAGCGTATGCTTCGCGCAGGTGATATTACGCAAGAGCAATACGATGAGGCTGTTGCTGAGGACTTAGTGCTTAATCCTGGTACTTTGACCGATAACATTGGCCAGTTCCCTTACTGGACTGACTACATTCGTAGCCTGCTTCAGGAAGACTTTGATAACGACACTATTCTTCAGGGTGGATTGCGCGTTTACACTACGCTTGATCCTGACCTTCAGAAAGATGCTGATGAGGCTGCTACAAGGCGTATTGCTGAGCTTGGCAACCCTCGCCTGGGCGCTGCTTTGGTTTCTATTGATCCTCAAACTGGCTACATTAAAGCAATGGTTGGTGGACAGGACTACTCTAAGAGCCAGTACAACATCGCAACCAGTAGTAACCGTCAGATGGGCTCCAGTTTTAAGATGTATACGCTGGTAGCAGCCCTTTCTGAGGGTATGAACCCAGAGATTGTTCTTAACGGCAACTCCCCTATGCAAATTACGCCAACCTGGTTGGTCAGAAACGCTGGTAACTACAGCTACGGTGCAATTACACTGCGTCAAGGTACGGTTTACTCTTCCAACACTGTTTACGCACAGGTTGCTGAAGCTATTGGTATCGATAAGATCCTTCAGACGTGCTATGCCATGGGTATTCGCACTCAGCTACAGCCATACCTGTCTACCACTCTTGGTTCTCAGGGCGTAACCCCTATTGAGCAGTGCACCGCATTTGCAACCCTTGCTGCAGGCGGTGTTCGTCGTGATGCTGTTGCAATTACGCGCATTGAAGACCGTAATGGCAACGTTATCTACGAGCACAAGGACAACCCAGTTCAGGCAATTAGTCCTGCTGTTGCTGCAGCTGCTACCGATGTTCTG
>JABZHK010000181.1:0-2095 GCA_015258885.1 Atopobium sp. | reverse complement strand
CCTCGATGGACTCAAAACCAAAGGCATCAAACTTTCTTGCAATTGAACCGGTGTCCAAAATGGACGCGCAAGGGCCGTCCAGTTGCATGCGGTTCTGGTCAACAATGACCGTCACGTTGGAAAGCTGGTTGTGGCCGATAAACGCGGCGCTCTCCCAAATGGAACCCTCGTCGCACTCGCCGTCGCCCAAAATACAAAAAACGCGAGAAGGAAGATCTTTTCTTCGAAGGCTTAATCCCAGGCCAGCGGCGTAACCCAAACCCATTCCAAGGCTGCCGCCAGAGATTTCAAAGCCGCGCTGAGGATCTCGAAGTGGATGCTTAAAGAGAACAGCATCAGGACCAAAAACTCCGCGGTCGATGTCTTCTTGAGAAATCATTCCTGCACGTAAAAGAGCTGGGAACAGTGCCAACGATGTGTGGGCCTTGGAGAGAATCAAGCGGTCTCTAAACTCCCACTCGCAATCCCTGTGGCCCACCTGCATAACCTTGCTCAAAAGTACGGAAACAATGTCTGCCACGGAACATGCGCCGCCAATGTGAAATGGCGTTGAGCTGTAGTGATGTGCTAACTCAATAATGCCTCGACGCACTGCCAGCGCCTCGTGGCGCAAATCAAGTTCAAGCTGTTTGCGCTGATCAGAGTCTACTTCTGTAGAAGTCGGCGATGCGTCCACGTGCTCTGACTGACGAACAGAAGAGATGTCCAGAGGTCCCATAGAGCCATCTACCTGCTCAGATACGCCAACAACACTCTGATGTGGAGCAAGCCAAGTCTGACTCCACTCAATACAATTACCGTCGGACAGCTCAATTACCTGCTCAAGTACAAGCAAAGCCTCGTTTGGAGAACATTGCAGGTAGTCGGCATGATCTTTGCCTGCAATTTGCGACTGATAGCGCATGCGAGAGCGCGCAATCTCTTTTTGAGAAGTTCTTTCAACCGCGTCAAAGAGCGACTCATTCTCAAAGTCTGCCTCTTCGAGCTGCGGACAAACAAGCAGGTTAGACCACGATTCTTGGCACACCACCGGTCTATCCGAAACACTCCTGACGCGACGCAAAAAGAGTACGTCAGAACCAATGGGAATCTCCAGGTGCTCGGCAACGGCTTGATCTGCAGGAACTACCTGTTTGAACAGAACTTCGGTTCGATACTCAAAGCCACCATCTCTGAGTGCGGCTGCAAATGAAAGCACGGTATTTCCTGCCGCATGGCGGACGGTGTTAGAAATAACCTGCGTTGCTCGACCTTTTTGAGTAAGCAGTAAACCCTCTTTGACCAGAGATTGAATGGCCTTTCTGATGGTGCCTCGGCTGACGCCATACTGCGCCATAAATTCGGCCTCAGACGGAATGTACGTTCCCGCCTTCCAGTCTTCTGACAGAATTTTGACGCGCATCAAATCAGACAGCTGAACATGAAGAGGCGTAGCAGACGACGTATTAAGTCCTCCCCTGACCTGCGGGGATAATGACTCTGCCGCTTCGTCCTCAGAAACTAAAACCGGAAAAACTCCTGTCTCAAATGACATAGGTCCTCCGAAGTGAGTAAGAAATTAGTCATGCATACGTTAGGTACAAGACAAGTAGTATACAAGTTTCTAAAGGAGAACAGAATAGGTATGGAAATAACTTTTGCTGGTCGACATTGCAGAATATAATTACTTTGTTAAATAAATTTACTCTTGATCAAATTAGCCTTTAAGGAGATTTGATAATGACACATTTGCCTGATAGACCGTTTCTTAAGTCATTGTTTGATAAATATGATTTTAGTTATGTTTTGGAGCACTTTTTTGACGAAAACGGCGTAAAAGACTCAGCCCCAGACGAACTAAAGGCTGAATTCAAAGATGTCGAATTCAAACGTTATCCCGAAAATGGCTGCCTTTAATTACATAAGGCAAAACTTGACTAGTAACTCCTAACCTGAACTGCCTCCCATTTCTTATGTCCAAGAAATGGGAGGCAGTTCAGACGCAGAGGGCTTTTTTATTTCGTTTATTGAACAACTAACTTACTAGAATCTTTGAATTTTTCTACAATAACGGTCCTCTCATCCGTTAAATTTCGATAGCTGAACGGTGTCCAAC
>JABZHK010000180.1:0-2135 GCA_015258885.1 Atopobium sp. | reverse complement strand
TGTGTAGATCACTTGGTTTCGCGTCTACCCCCACCGACTATAACGCCCTCTTCAGGCTCGCTTTCACTACGGATAACGTGACTCATGTCACTTAACCTCGCCGGTGACGGTAACTCGTAGGTTCATTATGCAAAAGGCACGCCGTCACTCTATAACAGAGCTCCGACCGCTTGTAGGCGAATGGGTTCAGGAACTATTTCACTCTTCTTGTCGAAGTACTTTTCACCTTTCCCTCACGGTACTCGTTCACTATCGGTCTCATTCGAGTATTTAGCCTTACCGGATGGGCCCGGCGGATTCGCGCAAGATTACTCGTGTCCCGCGTTACTCAGGATACCGCTACGTCACGGCACGCTTCGGATAAGGGGCTTTCACCCGCTATGGCGGAACTTTCCAGTTCCTTCTCCTCACGATTCGTGTACGATGGCGCGGTCCTACAACCCCGGCATGGCATTGCTACCATGACGGTTTGGGCTTTTCCCCGTTCGCTCGCCACTACTAAGGGAATCATTATTTATTTTCTCTTCCTCGGGGTACTAAGATGTTTCAGTTCCCCCGGTTAGCTCTCTGCACAAGGCAGAGTAGACATGCTTCACATGTCTGGGTTGTCCCATTCGGAAATCAACGGATCAAGGGTTATTTGCACCTACCCGTCGCTTATCGCAGCTTATCACGTCCTTCATCGCCTGAATGAGCCTAGGCATCCACCATTCGCCCTTTCTTACTTTCTCTGATAACCCGCACCTGTCTTTAAAACGGCTGTCCACAAGGGAATGCCAAAAAAAACAAATACGGACGCTCATACTTTCAGCTGTATTGTCTTGTGAATAAAAAATTCTATTCACGAAAGTCTTTCTGTTTTGAACTTTGTTACTTTACAGTTTTGCTTGTGTCAATATGTCAAAGAACGGTGAAAGATAACAGAGCAGAAGAATTAAAAGTATTAACCTTAAACTCTTGACTCCATTGCTTTCTGAGTGGAGAAACAAGATCGCGAATCTTGAGCGGCCCGAAGCCGAAATCTCCTGAAGTATCTTTTATCCAAATATTATTAGTATATTCTAAATAAAAATACCTCTATCTCTTATTAATATAAACAGTATCCGTAGTACGGGAAGCTTGCAGGGACTCCATTCAACGAATCCTTCAATCCCCTGTTCCATCTCCATGGTTCATGAAGACGGACCATTACCTTCTGTACTCATCTATAAGCGCACGCTCCAGAAAGGAGGTGTTCCAGCCGCACCTTCCGGTACGGCTACCTTGTTACGACTTAGCCCCAATCACCAGTTTTGCCCTAGGCCGATCCTTGCGGTCACGGACTTCAGGCACCCCCGGCTTTCATGGCTTGACGGGCGGTGTGTACAAGGCCCGGGAACGTATTCACCGCGCCATGGCTGATGCGCGATTACTAGCGAATCCAGCTTCGTGGGGTCGGGTTGCAGACCCCAGTCCGAACTGGGACCGGCTTTCAAGATTTGATGCAATTTGCATTACACCATCCCTCTGTACCGGCCATTGTAACACGTGTGTAGCCCCGGACGTAAGGGCCGTGCTGATTTGACGTCATCCCCACCTTCCTCACACCTTACGGTGGCAGTGTCTCCAGAGTGCCCAGCATTACCTGATGGCAACTGAAGAAAGGGGTTGCGCTCGTTATGGCACTTAAGCCGACACCTCCCGGCACGAGCTGACGACAACCATGCAGCACCTTCACAGAGACCCCGAAGGGCGTCATTATCTCTAAATCCTTCCTCTGCAATTCAAGCCCGGGTAAGGTTCCTCGCGTATCATCGAATTAAACCACATGTTCCTCCGCTTGTGCGGGCCCCCGTCAATTCCTTTGAGTTTCACCGTTGCCGGCGTACTCCCCAGGTGGGATGCTTAATGCTTTCGCTTAGCCGCTGATACCAGGTACCAACAGCGGGCATCCATCGTTTACTGTGCGGACTACCAGGGTATCTAATCCTGTTCGATACCCGCACCTTCGAGCTTCAGCGTCAGTTGCGCTCCCGTCAGCTGCCTTCGCAATCGGAGTTCTTCGTCATATCTAAGCATTTCACCGCTACACGACGAATTCCGCCAACGTTGTGCGTACTCAAAGGAATTGACGGGGGCCCGCACAAGCGGAGGAA
>JABZHK010000017.1:0-12822 GCA_015258885.1 Atopobium sp. | reverse complement strand
AGAGAGAAATGTCTTTGATAGATGTAGAACAAAAGCTCAGTGTAGGGCAGTTATTGCTGCTATGAAGCATACCTTTGAAGCTAGTGATACTGATTTGGTACGCACAGGCTTTGAGCACCTCTATGAAGTGTATGAAAAGATAGATCCAAGAGGAGCACACCTTCTAGAAGAGTCAGAGCCATATGTACTAACTTATCTGGACTTTCCAAAAGAACACGCTCACTGGATACGTACAAACAATCTCTGTGAAAGACTCAACAAAGAGATAAAGAAGCGTACACGTGTTGTTGGAGTATTTCCCTTAAAACAAGCAATGCTTCGCCTTGTAGGAGCGGTATGTATCAATCAAAACGAAGAGTGGTTTGTAGCAACGCATTTCATGGACAAACACTCTCTTCTCTTTGAAGAGTGCCCTAAGAGAGAGTCATGTACACAAGAGACTATCGACCATCTCTTACAAGTAATTGATAGTGACTTTAAGGTTTGTAAAGAGGTGGCATAATGTAGGTTAGAAGGCAGTGAGGAAATAGCCTTACACCACTTTTTGAGACGTAACTGTTTTAAGACACGACAATAAAATACGCTACTCGGAAATCTTCTCCTCAAGGCGCGCTTCTTCTACGGCCTTCTGAGCCGCCTCAATAGCATGCGCAACCTGAGGTGTGCGGTCGGCATCGGAAAGTGACGCATCGTACAGGTGGCAGGCGCAGAAGTGACCTGGCTCAGCCTCGATACGCTCAGGAATACGCTCGGAGCAAACTTTCATTGCCTTAGGGCAGCGCGTGTGGAATACACAACCCGAAGGTGGGTTTGCTGGGCTTGGAACATCGCCTTGAAGAATACGCTTCTCCTGGATGCGCTCGTGACGAATACGAGGAATAACGTCAAGAAGTGCCTGAGTATAAGGGTGCAGAGGACGCTCAAAGAGGGCATCTTTAGTAGCAAACTCCATCTGATGACCCAGGTACATGACCATAACAGTATCTGCAATGTGGCGGACAACAGAGAGGTCGTGGCTAATAAAGATGTAGGCCAGACCGTGATCTTTCTGCAGCTCTTCAAGCAGGTTAATTACCTTTGCCTGAACAGAAACGTCCAGTGCAGAAACAGGCTCATCGCAGACAACAATCTCTGGCTCAAGCACAATAGCGCGCGCGATACCAATACGCTGACGCTGACCACCCGAGAACTCATGAGGGTAGCGGTACTTAAACTCAAGGTTAAGACCAACTTCCTCCATAACCTCTTCAATACGAGCGTCACGCTCTGCCTTTGTCTTATACGTACCCGCGATATCAATAGGTTCGCCAATGATATCCATGACCGTCATACGAGGGTTTAGTGAGCTGTAAGGATCCTGGAAGATAAGCTTCATCTTCTGACGTGCAAGCTTGAGGTCTTCTCCCTTAAGCGAGGTGAAGTCTTCCCCATCAAGCTCAACCGTACCAGAGGTTGGCTCGGTGAGGCGCAGCACGCACTTGCCAGTTGTAGACTTTCCGCAGCCAGACTCGCCAACAATAGCCAGAGTCTCTTTGCGCCTAAGGTCAAACGAAACATCCTCAACCGCATGAACTGAAGCGTTTGAACGACCAAAAACACCGTTTTTAATGGGGAATCGCTTAACCAAGTTCTTTACGGACAAGATGGTTTTCTCGCCAGAAAGGTCCTTGACGTCTGTATTTTTCTCTTCTGCCATGACTACTCACTCCACTCATCAGTGTATTTCCAACAGCTGACAGTATGGCAATTGTCTTCACCAACAGCAGTCAAGCCAGGACGACGATTCTTACAAATGTCCTTAGCAAACGGACAACGTGGATGGAACGGGCAGCCAGAAGGCATGTGAGAAAGCATAGGAACGCTACCAGGAATTGCATAAAGTTCCTTGGTGTGCTCGTCAAACGATGGAATGGACGCAATCAGGCCCTGAGCATAGGGGTGCAGAGGGTTAGTAAAGAGCTCTGCAGACTGCGCATACTCAACACGATGACCAGCGTACATGACAAGAACCCAGTCAGCCATCTCGGAAACAACGCCCATGTCGTGCGTAATCAGCATGACGGCGGTACCCAGGTCTTGCTTCATGCGGTCAATGATCTGCAGAATCTGTGCCTGAACCGTTACATCCAAAGCAGTTGTTGGCTCGTCGCAGATAAGCAGCGATGGCTGGCACGCAAGTGCCATAGCAATCATGACACGCTGGCGCATACCACCAGAAAGCTCATGTGGATATGACGAGAAGACCTTCTCTGGTGCAGGAATACCCACCAGTTTGATCATATCAAGAGCCTTCTGATCTGCCTCCTGTTTGCTCATGTTGGGATTATGAACAAGGATGCCCTCACGAATCTGAAGACCAGATTTCATAACAGGGTTCAAGGAGGTCATAGGCTCCTGGAAAATCATGCCAATGCGATTACCACGGAAGTCACGCATGCCACCACGAGGAAGCTGAGTTAAATCAGTTCCCTCAAAAATAATTTCTCCGCCGGTAATTTGTGCAGGAGGTGTAGGAAGCAGACCCATAACCGACAGAGCTGTCATGGACTTACCGCAGCCAGACTCGCCTACTACCGCAAGAGTCTCGCCTTTTCGCATAATAAACGAGAGGTCACTTACTGCAGGAAGTGCGCCATCTTCGGTAAAGAGCGTGACATCAAGATGATTGACGTCGAGAAGAACGTTTTTCTTGCACTGCTCTTCTCGCTCCTTTTGAGCGGTCTCTTGTGCAAGTTTGCGCTCCTCAAGGCTGCAAAATTGCACAGACTGTCCATTTGGACCCTCAATGACGTGCTCACATGACGCATCTTTGGTTTCTTTTGTCTGATCACTCTCTTGTGCAAGAGCATCTGTTTTTTCTGCCATAAACGTAACCTCCTTTCTAAGAACGCATCTTTGGATCAAGGGCGTCGCGAAGGGCGTCGCCGAGCAAGTTAAAGGACATAACTGTAATGATGATGACAATACCTGGGGCAATACTGTAGAGAGGCTGTGATGCAAGGTATGGCTGAGATGCTGCAATCATTTGGCCCCAACTTGCCTCAGGTGGCTGAACGCCCAATCCCAAGAACGAAAGTGTTGCCTCCGAAAGAATTGCGCTTGGAATGCCCAAGGTAGAAACAACAATCAGCGTTGACATACAGTTAGGCAAGAGATGTTTCATGATGATGCGGAAGCTATTACCGCCAGACAGAATACAAGACTGAATGTATTCAGAATTCTTCAGGCGCATGACATCGCCACGAATCAGCCTTGCGGTGGTAGTCCACATCAAAAGACCCAATGCAATATAGAGGTTAATGAGACCTGGACCCATAACAAACATAATCAAAATTGCAAAGAGCAAGAATGGGAAGCTGGAGAAAACCTGGATGATAAAAGATACAACTGCATCCACCCAGCGACCGTAATATCCTGCTGCAACTCCTGCTACAAAGCCGATAAACAGGGCAATTGCCTGCGAAATAATACCAACAGAAAGAGAAATCTGGCAGCCGTAAATAATACGAGAAAGAATGTCTCGACCGTACTCATCAGTACCAAGTAGGTGCGCAAATGTTGGATTCTGATTCTGAATTGAAAGGTTTTGATCTTTGTAGCCATATGGAGCAAGAACAGGAGCAAGAATTGCAATAATCACCAAAGCCAAAACAATGCCCAAGCAAATCATGCCCAGTTTATTTTTCTTAAAGATGTTCCAGCTAACCTGCCAATAGCTCTGCGCACGAACTTTTCCCGTGGCAGCCTGTTCTGCTTCTTGAGCCTTGGTGGCATCTTCAAGCACAGCTTCGGTCTTTTGGACCTTCTCGCTATTTTTATCACTTGTAAACAAAGCCATTACTCTGATGCCTCCTCTCCAAGACGAATGCGTGGATCAACTACCGCGTACAAGATATCAACAAGCAAATAAATCACAACGCAGATAATTGCCACATACATGACACTACCCTGGATCAGCGGCAGGTCACGAGCATTAATTGCGTCGATAAGCAGCTTACCCATACCGTTCATGTTGAAGATCTGCTCAATGATGATGGAACCAGTAAGGATGTCTCCCAGCTGAGATCCAGCAATAGTAATAATTGGAATCAGAGCATTTCTGAGCGCGTGCTTCAAAACAATAGCGGAGCGCTTTAAGCCCTTAGCTTCAGCAGTTCTAATGTAGACCTGATTTAATACATCCAGCATACTGGTCCTGGTAACGCGGGCAATACTTGCTGCGTAGCGAGAGCCCAGCGCAATAACAGGAAGAACATAGGCGGAAGGAGTTTTAACGCCAGAGAGTGGGAACCACTTGAGCGTCAAAGCAAAAATAATCTGCAGTACTAATGCCACCCAAAATGATGGAGCAGAAATACCAAAGATTGCAGCTGACATAAGTGTTCTATCAAGCCATTTGCCATGGTTTACCGCGGCGAGAATACCCATCAAAAGACCAAATACTATGGCAAAAAGATACGCAAACACTGCTAAGCGTAGCGTAACTCCCAAAGCCTTAGTCAGAAGTGCAATGACAGGTCGCTTCTGAGTGTAAGAAGTTCCAAAATCTCCACCAAGCATTTTTACAAACCAGTTTGCATACTGCTCTGGGATTGGCTTATCAAGACCCATGGTATGACGGACCTGCTGAACCGTAGCTTCATCAGCCATATCGCCCATCATGACTCGTACTGGGTCACCTGGGACAATGTTCAAGACAAAAAACGTTAAAGCAGAAATACAAACTACAACGCTCACTGCTTGAAGGATTCGTTTGATTAGAAACGATCTCACTCCTGAGCTCCTCTCCCCTCAAGAAAATGAAGCGGCATCCAAGAATCTTAGATGCCGCTTTAAAGTTTATAGCAAGTTTGCTACTTAGTCCTCTGGAACGGTGTAATCGGAATTTGATGTATCAATATCAATATCAAAGAAGTGATAGATCAAGTTTCCAACCTTAGCGTTCTTGACGTACTTCTTAGCGACAAAGGAGTTCTTTGGCCAGTACAGAGGAAGTGTTGCAAAGTCTGTACGTGTGAGCAGGTTATCTGCGTCCTTGTAATCCTCTGTTCTCTTGTCCTTGTTAGACTCAGAGCGACCCTCAACAAGAAGCTTGTCAAACTCTGGGTTGTTGTAGAAGGAAGACTTCTTTGCAGCGTTGGTGCTGTAGAAGTAGGTGTAGAGGTGCTGATCGCCATCAGCAAACAGTGGATACCAACCAAGGGTAGTAATCTGAAGGTTACCAGCAGCCCAGTCAGTGTTCCAAACTGCGTTGTCCTCTACCTGGACATCAAGGGTAACGCCAATCTTGCTCCAGTACTCCTGGACAGCAACAAGGAGTTTCTCGTAAGACTTTCTAACCTTTGCAGAAAGCTTAAGACCAGAAACACCCGCCTCAGAGAGAAGAGACTTAGCCTTCTCTGGATCGTACTCAAATGCAGGTGCGCTCTTGTCGTAACCAGGGGTTGCAGGTGCAAGCCAACCACTTGCAACGGTACCGTTACCAGAAGCAATGTTATCAACAAGCTCCTGACGGTTGATCGCCAGAGAAAGTGCCTGACGAACCTTAAGATCGGTAAGCTCAAAGCCCTCTTTGAGGTTAAGGTTGATGAAGTTAACACCAAGGGTCTGATATGCAGTGATAAGATCCTTGACGTCAGCATCGCCTGAATACTGCTGATATAGAGAAGATGGAAGATCGCAGAAGTCAATATCGTTGTTCTTGAATGCAAGCAGCTGAGTGTTGGAGTCATCGTAGTAGTGAATACGAATCTCATCCAGGGCAGGCTTGCCATCATGGTAGTCATCAAAGCGCTCAAGAACTACCTCAGTAGTGTCATCGTTGCTCTTAATCTTGTACTTACCAGTACCAATGAGGTTAGTACCGGTACCCCAATCAGCACCAGCAGCCTCACAAGCCTTCTCTGGGAAGATGCAAGCATAAGAAATACCAAGAACGCTTACAAAGACAATGTAAGGCTCAGAAAGCGTAAAGGTAAAGTGAGTGTCGTCCTGAACAGTCAGACCCTCAAGCTCAGTAGCCTTACCAGCAAGCATCTCTGGAGCGCCCTTGATCTTGTCAAAGAAGCTGGTGGAGAGAGCCTTGGTCTCTGGCTTAAACATACGCTCAAAGGTGTACTTAACGTCCTTTGCGGTCAGAGTAGTACCATCGTGGAACTTGACACCCTCTTTAAGCTCGCACTTAAGGGTGACACCATCAGACTCAAAAGTTGGAATCTCTTTAAGCAGGCAGGTAACAAGCTCGTTATCCTCAGTCCAACGAAGCAAAGACTCGCAAACAGAGTCTGCAACACATGCGGACTGTGAGTTGTTTGCACGCTGCATATCAAGGCCCTGCTTAGAATTTGCGGAGCCGTAGCGAAGAATCTTCTTCTTATCAGAAGCCTGAGGAGTATCAGTGGAGGAAGGATTGCAGCCAGCCAACATCATAGATGCGCCACCACCAGCCGCTACCATACCTGATGCCTTCAAAAAATTACGACGGCTTAGTGAGTTCTCCAGCATGTTAACCCTTCTTTCTTATTAAAACGATTTATAAGACAACCCTGCTGGGGTTAGATAACTATACATAACAATTATCAGCATTTACCTATATATACCTAGGATGAAATAGACATGAAACATTAAATTGCGACGATAACAGCAAAATCTATTTACCTGCACTTTTTGTCAAATCATATAGGATTTACCTATATACAAAGATAAATATTGACTAAGCATTTTTGGACAGTTGTCCACTATGTCCATAAAAATATTGGCAGGTACCAAAGAGATACCTGCCAATACAAATGCATGTAACGAGAAGAACGCTCTGTCTTAGTGCTTACGCTTCATAAGTCCGGCGGCTGTCAAAGCAGATACACCCATAACCATAAGAGGCATTACCATAAGCTCTTCACCCGTATTTGGAAGCTGCGCTTTCTTCTTCTTTGCCTTCTTCTCTTTTACTGGAGAAGCAGGATTGGAAGGCTCTTCTGGAGCTGGCGTTGGTGTTGGAGCTGGAGTATCAGACTTAACAGTTAGGGTAACTGTCTTTGCCGCCTCATAGTCATTACCTGCAGCTGCAGCATTACCTTTGAAATAATAGTAATACGTAACGGAGTATGCACCAGGAGTCTTAGAAATCTCTTCTGCCTTCTGAGCAACAGTTGCTGCATCCATGGTTGCTGTATCAAGCACAACTGCACCACTCTGATCAACAACCTTAACGCGAGCATCGGCAGAACCAGCAGCAGGGGTAACCTGACCAGCACTGTGATCAACCATAGCATCAAGGTTATCGAGGATGGACCAAGAATCCTGGTTAGCGGTAATAGTGCTGTTGTGCGCCGTAACTACCTGCCTAAGCTCTGTATAAAGAGGAGTAATAACGCCATTGTTAAGATCAAGCTCGTCAGTTGAATTCTCAGAAGCATTGATGACAAGGTTACTGCCTGAGAGAGAAGTGTACGAATACTCCTGATACACATCGTCAGCAAGATCATTATCAACAGCCAGCTGCCAGCCAGGAAGATTGAGGTACAGTCCCCTATTGGAATTTCCGGTGTGAACCGAATAGCCATAGTCCCTCATGGCATTCTTAATGTTGGTCAAATCAATGTAGTAAGCACCACCGGTATACAGTGCATCATTTTCTGTTGCGCTGTGGCGATCTTCATACAGGATATTGTCAACGTGAATATCACTTGCAGAAATGTTTGGCATGTAATTCCACTCGTCCTGTGGAATAGCGTAATAGCTGCCGTCAGGCCTAATAATGACGCCAAGATATTTCTTGTTGCTGCTCAGAATGGAATTGTTTGTTCCCTCTTCCAAGACCTGCCTTGCAAACCTAACTGAAACACGAGGGTTTCCGTAAGAGGTTCTGTGATCAAGCAGGTATTGAGTAAGACCTACATAGTTGGTGCCATACAGATTAAGAGTAGAACCATTGGTAAGCGTCAAAGGAACGGTAAGTGTAATGGTCTCACCTGCAGCCAGGGTACCAGAAATAGAAATGGAACGCATCTCAGCATTGTCCTGACCAGCTGCCTGGTATGCAGCATAAGCATTAGCTGCAGGCTGAGAACCAGAACCACCGTTCAGTCCACTAATGTTCAGGTTAATTGCAGTTGCTGCATTAGTTGACGAGAAGGTAAATCCAGTTGCACGCAAATCAGGATTAGGGCTTGAGCTGACATAGTAAGTAAGTGGCAGCTGCATGACCTCGTTAACAGAAACTGGAGATGAAGAGATGTTGGTAATCTTTACCACTGCCTGCAGATTCTGATACTTATCAATATCTACAATGGAGCGGTTCATCTGAGTGGTGTCATTATCCTTATAAGCGTAGTTAGATGTCTGACCAGAAGCATCTGTAAAGTAAATAGAACGCTCAATAAGGCCATCTGCACTCACAGATGGAGACACGTTAGTAGTAGTGCCGTTATAGAACGAATTGTTACTTGCAGCGTATGCAATATTTGGCATAAAGATTAAAGCTGCCAAAAATGCAAACATAACAGCAAGAAAACTGCGGCCCTGCATCTTTGATGTCATAGGCGTATTCCTCCTCAGAATAAAAACTTAGCGTTATATTTTCGCATTAACACCCTGTTGAAGGAATGGAGATATTTGTTACTTACATAAAAAGAGACGCCATCTTTCGATGACGTCTCTTGACAAATCTCTAGATGCGCAAAGTGCTCTACTCTGCAGCCTCTTCGGTTACCTGTGCGTTAGCCTCAGACTCAACAAGGTGAGCCTCAAGATCAGCCTCAGCCTCAGCTGCTGCTGCCTCTGCTGCTGCACGCTCCTCCTCTGGAAGTGGAGTGACCTCAATGTCAATGCCAAGGGTCTCTGCAGCTGCCTTCATAGACAGGGAGATGCGACGACGGTCAAGATCAATCTCCATGACCTTTACCTGTACAACGTCGCCAACCTTGCAGACCTGAGATGGAGCAGTAACGTGCTGCTTAGCCATCTCGGAGATGTGGACGAGGCCCTCAACGCCGTTGCCAAGGTCAACAAATGCACCGAAGGTAACAAGCTTGGTGACAGTGCCCTCGATGATAGCGTCAACTGGGTACTTGGAAACAAGTACACGCCATGGATCCTCGGAAGTCTGCTTAAGACCAAGGGAGATACGCTCACGGTTAAGGTCAACGTCGAGAACCTGAACCTCAACCTCCTGGCCAACCTTAACAACCTCAGATGGGTGGTTAACGTGGTTCCAAGAAAGCTCGGAAATGTGAACCAGGCCGTCAATACCGCCAAGGTCAACAAATGCACCAAACTCAACGATGGAGGAAACAGTACCCTTGAGCTTCATGCCAACCTGGAGCTTGCCCAGGATGTCCTGACGCTCTGCCTTACGAGCCTCCTCAAGAACAATACGGCGAGAAAGAACAACGTTGTTGCGGTTGCGATCCATCTCGATAACACGAGCCTCAATACGAGTGCCCATGAATGCACCAAGATCCTTGACACGACGGAGGTCAACAAGGGATGCAGGCAGGAAGCCACGGAGGCCAATGTCAAGAATCAGGCCGCCCTTAACAACCTCGATAACCTCGCCCTCAACGGTCTCACCAGCGTTGAACTTATCCTCAACTGCCTTCCAAGCACGCTCGTACTCAGCACGCTTCTTGGAGAGAACCAGACGGCCCTCTTTGTCCTCTTTCTGGAGAACAAGAGCCTCGACGTCCTCACCCAGGGAGATGACCTCTGCAGGGTTAACGTCTTTACGAATAGAAAGCTCACGAGCAGGAATAACGCCCTCAGACTTGTAGCCAATGTCTACGAGGACCTCATCGCGCTCAATCTTGACGACGGTGCCGTTGACAAGATCTCCCTCATCAAAGTCGGTGACAGTGCCGTCGATCAGGCTGTTCATTTCCTCATCGGAAATTTCATCCAAAGAGAAGATGGACGAGTTCTGAATCTCACTCAAAGGTGGACCCCTTCCAAAACGGGGCCCCGGTCAACATGGTTGCTGCCAGAGTGCCAATACGTGGGCTTCTCTACTCGGAAACTTACATGCTCTCGGGGGCCAACAGATACAGTGCATAGCTTGACGCCATACGGGCAATAGGATAGCGCTCTTCGGCTAATTAAACAAGCCAAAGAGCGCTACTTTGCACAGCTATTACGCAAGTTTTACAAAATTTCTTCAAAGTTTGTTTCTTGCGAGAAAATCTTGTTATGCTTACGCACGAAGACGGTAGCCTTCTTTCTCTACAGCAGCTCGGTACGCATCGACATCAATTGGATTTTTGCTGAGGATACGTGCCTGGCCACCAGCTAGAGTAACCTGCGCCCACGTTCCCTCAATACTATCGAGAGCTCGAGTCACATGGTTGACGCAGTTCTGGCAAGTCATACCACCAATCTCAAATGTTTGAACATAAGGGTAATGAGATTCATCTTTGTCTTCTGGACCATCTGCAGCAGAAACCTGCTCTGTGTTACAGGTAGTAACACCTGTTCCTTCATCAGAGCAGCAGCCTTTTTTACCTGCAGCAATTCCGTAAACACGATAAACCGCAAAACCGCAAAGCGCTACAACAGCAAGAATAACAATGATATTAATTGGTGACATACAAACTTCCCTTCTGTTGCTGTTTTACTACCCATCATTTTCTAGATTATTCAAAAAAATGATGTTTTTCTCGCAAAATTTAACAGCAACAGTAAAAATCGTAATGCAGCTTAAGCAGAAAGCTTTGCACCAAGGCCGCGAAGAGCCTCAAGAGCATCGTCATCTGGCTCAAGGTTGCAGATAAAAGTCTCAACAACGTTGACACCCTCTGCTTCAGCATTCTGCTTCCAAGTCTCCATCCAGTCGCCGGTTCCCCAGTCGTAAGAACCAAAGAGAGCGGTTGGCTTCTGACCAAGCTTGCCAGCGCAATCGTTGAAGAGCTCCTCAAAATCAGGATCGAGCTCCTCGTCACCCATAGCAGGGCAACCAAAAGCAAATGCATCGTACTGATCGCACATATCTGCAGAGAACTCAGAAGACTCAATAGCCTCGGTGTCTGCAGCACTTGCAAGCTCTTTTGCCATTGCCTCAGTATTGCCCGTCATGGACCAATACACAACTGCTACTTTACTCATACATTTCCTCCTTCTGTGTCCAGGTTCCCCCTGGAAAACTACACATTACTTTCAATACCTCAACAAGAAATTCAAGCACGCCCCTTATGCAACCTGACATTTCTTGGTATTGCCATACGATGAGAGAATCTGCGCTAAAGATTCCCCTTGATAAAAACGATGCTTGCACTGGTCTTCTGCATCTTTAAGTCTTTCGAGACGCAGGCGAGTTTCTTCCGTGTTGTCATAGACTTTCCAAGCACCAGTAAAAAGCTCAGGCTGTCCATTCATAAAGCCCTGAACATCAGTAAGTGGATAGCCCAGTACCAGTCCAATCTCGTGCGGAAACGCGGCTTTCCTTGCGTGAAAAGCAAAAATTCTTGAACGCATGCTCTTCATCAACGCCTGTACGGACTCAGTGGAATGGCCAAAGGCAGCCAGAAACTCACAGTGCTCTGATTTGGCGAGAATATCCTCAACAAGCTCAGGTCTATAGGCAACAAACGTCACCTTTCCGCCAGAAATAGCAGAGGTAGCAAGAAGCGTTACCCCAAACAGTGAGAGCTCGTGAGTAGCGTTGCATAGAAATGACCTCAACGTTGGATCAGTGCAGACAAGACTTGCACAAGAGCTACAAGACTTATGAGAAGCAAATGAAAAGAGCGCAGCCGGCTTAACGTGAGCAATAACACCAGCAGCACAGCGAACAAATGTTGTTGCAAAATCATGACAGAGCTCGGGAGTATACGCTCTCTCACCCTCATTAAAAACAGGCTTTTTATCAGCAGAATAGGTATAGGGAGAAGGAACGTCTAGGAGCGATGAATTCTCAAAAGAAGTAAGACAATCCATACCGTACTTGCTCCCTTCTTAAAAATGCGCCGTCGACTAAAAGGGAGCCGACGGCGCCTGGATTCCGGACCCTTGGAGAGGGGAAAGGTTCCGGGCTGATAAAGCAATTTTGTTAGAACTAGCTCCTGTTATATAAAAACCTTAACAAGTTAACCTCTTCTAACTATTTAAAGTGTAAGCCATAGCTAACTAAATGCAAGAGAAAACTCAAAATATTTTCACTTTTTGACAATTCAAGACAGAAAAAAGCTCCCGCCTCTTACAAATAAGAAACGGGAGCTCTAACGCGATCTAAAGAAGCGCTTTGTTGACGCACAAGTGCGCTCTAGGCAGCTTGTCCTTCAGTTAAAAGCATCTTTACCTCAGAAGGAACATTAGGGTTATGAGCTGCAGTGGTAAGCAGTGACCTTGTGTTTGCAAGCGTTACCATAAGTGTCAGAAGATTGTGCATATATGCAGCAGCACTTACGGTAATAAGACCTGCAACGCCTGCAGCAATGAAAGAGCTGTTCAGCGCAACAATCGTACGATAGTCGGCGTGAATCCTCTTCATTACCTGCTGGCCTAAAAGACGCATGATTACCAGCGATTCAAGCGAATCATTCTTAATCGAAATATCCGCAACTGCGCGAGCAATATCAGTTGCATCAGACAGAGCCAGTGAAACATCAGATACGGCTAGTGCAGGTGAATCGTTAATACCATCGCCTACCATTGCAACGGTGTAGCCCTCCTGCTGGAACTTCTTAACATACTCACACTTATCCTCTGGGAGAATCTGTGCGACGTAGTCATCAAGACCAAGCTTCTTAGCAACACTTGCTGCAACGTTTTCTGAGTCGCCAGTCAACATAACCATACGCTTAACACCAAGAGCACGGAGCTGCGTAATAGTTG
>JABZHK010000179.1:0-2147 GCA_015258885.1 Atopobium sp. | reverse complement strand
AAGCAGAATAGGCGGATTTGCAAGCATGACGCGAGCAATGCACAGAAGCTGCTGCTGACCCTGGGACAAAGATCCGCCAGACTCTCCCACCATGGTGTCATAGCCCTGAGGAAGCTGCTGGATAAACTCGTGAGCCTGAGCCTTTTGAGCTGCAGCGATAATCTCTTCATCGGTGGCATCAGGTTTTGCGTAGCGGATGTTTTCTTTGATGGTCCCCTTAAAGAGCCACGTATCCTGCAATACCATGCCAAACTGCTCTCTGAGCGATGCTCTTGTGAGCTTTTGCGTGTTATGACCGTCTACATAAATTGCACCAGAATCAATGCTATAGAACCTCAGCAGCAGGTTAATAAGGGTAGTCTTTCCGCAGCCGGTTGGTCCAACAAGAGCAATCTTCTGACCAGGCTCTGCCTTGAATGAAATGTGACTGAGTAGCGGGTGCTTGGGATCGTAGGAGAATGCCACGTCGTCAAATTCAATGGAGCCTTGTGGATTCTGGATGACTTCAGCGTCGGCTGGATCCGGCTTGATTTCTTTTGCGTCGAGAAGATCGAAGACTCGACGAGCACTTGCGAAAGCGGTCTGAACCTGCGTAACAACTGCAGAAATAGCATTAAAAGGCTTCATGTACTGGTTTGCGTACGAGAGGAAGCTCTGCACCTGACCGATGGTAAGTGGAGAAGGAACTCCCGTTAAAACGCAAATGCAACCAAGAGCAGCCACCAGAGCGTAAATGAAGTTATTTACCAGACGCGTGGAGGGGTTAGAAAGCGATGAGGCAAATTGTGCGCGCTCTCCTACTACACGGAGTTTCTCGTTAATAGCTTCAAACTGCTCAATAATGGCATCCTTGTGGGCAAATGTGGTGATAAGCTCCTGGTTAGAGACCATCTCTTCTGCATATCCGCCAAGCTGGCCCTGGTAGCCCTGCTGCTTGCCAAAAGACGAGCTAGCGTACTTGGTAATGGCGGATGCAACAATAATTGAGAGCGGAGTAGCCAGAGCAACTACAAGGCCCATAGGAACCGACATATAGAACATAAAGCACAAGGTTCCAATAATGGTAACTACGCCCGTGAGGAACTGCGTGAGGCCTTGCTGGAGGCCGTCGCCAAGCTGATCCACATCGTTAACTACCCTAGAGAGCAAGTCTCCCTGAGAATGCGTGTCAATGTATGAGAGTGGCAAGTTTGCCACCTTGGTATGTGCTGCCTCTCTGAGGTCACGGGTGACCAGGTAGGTGAGCTTATTGGTAGACCAAGAAGCAAGCCACTGCGTAGCGCTTGCAAGCAAAACTACCACCGAGAGCTGAGCAAGCGTTGGCAGAAGTGCTGCCTCGCCACCCTGTACCAGTCTGATAAGTTGGTCGATAGCACTACCCACAATGATGGGTACCCAGAGCTGCAGAATAACGGTTGCAATAGATGAGACAGCCGCCAGAACCAGAAAACCTCCGTGAGGAGAAATCCATGCAGCTAGACGGCGTGTCACTTCTGCCGCGGACATAGAAATGACGTCTGCTGAGCCACCCTTGCCATGCTCAGGCGCGCTTGATGAAATGGCGGAGGTGCTTCCGCCAGAATACATATCGGCCATTACTCCACCTCCTCAGGACGAAGCTGTGAGAGACAAATCTCTTTATACAGCGGACACGTGGCGAGGAGTTCTTTGTGCGTTCCTAGCCCCACTTGTTTGCCATGGTCAAGAACAAGAATCTTGTCTGCTTGCATTACCGCTGCTACGCGCTGCGAAATAATGATGCTTGTAGTGGTGGCGCTGAGCTTACGAAGCGCTGTACGGAGGTGTGCGTCCGTGGCAAAATCAAGCGCGGAAGCAGCGTCGTCCAAGATGACAATGCGCGGGCTTCCCACCAGCGCACGGGCGATGGTCAAGCGCTGACGCTGGCCTCCCGAGAAGTTCTTGCCGCCGCGCTCAACAATGCTGTCAAGCTGATCGGGTTTCTCGCGCACAAAGTCTGCCGCTTGAGCAACCTCAAGTGCTGCCCAGAGCTCCTCATCGGTAGCGTCTGGATTTTTCCAGCAGAGGTTGGTACGGATAGTGCCGCTGACCAGTGACGTGTGCTGTGGAACGTAGCCAATAAGAGAACGTAACTGCTCAAAGGTATAGGTTTTGACGTCGTGACCAAA
>JABZHK010000178.1:0-2164 GCA_015258885.1 Atopobium sp. | reverse complement strand
CTTGAGAAGGCCTATTGAGCAGGTCTATCAAAAAGACGGGTTTCTCGCCAGATAAACTTAGAAATCAACCACGCCGTCGGAGTATTCCCACTCCTCAACAAAATCGCTATAGGCACCTGCAAGAATTGCTTCGCGTGCCTGACGCATCAACTCAAGCAGGAAGTAAATATTGTGCATAGAAAGCAGCTGTCCGCCTAGCATCTCATGCTGTTTGACCAGGTGATTAATGTACGCGCGAGAATAACCGCCCGTGCAAACCGGACAGGTGCACTTGGCGTCAATAGGACCCGCGTCGGCAAAGTACTTAGCGTTCTTGAGGTTCATACGACCCTCGTGAGAAAACGCGGTGCCCATACGCGCGGTGCGCGTTGGAAGCACGCAGTCAAACATATCAATGCCACAAGCAACACCGCGAATAAGCGTGGACGGATTGCCAACGCCCATCAGGTAGCGAGGCTTATTGCGTGGCATGTAATCAGCGCAAAGTGGAGCCAGCGTCTCAAACATAACCTCGTGAGGCTCTCCAACGGAATAGCCACCAATGCCATAACCAGGGAAATCACCAATGGACTCAAGGTGCTCAATTGAGCGCTTGCGCAAATCAAGATGCATGCCACCCTGGACAATACCAAAGAGCGCCTGATCGGGGCGGGTATGAGCGTTAAAGCATCTCTCGGCCCATGTGCTTGAAAGTTCTACGCCGCGCTCAACTTTTTTGCGCTCAGCAGGATAGCCTACGCATTGATCAAGCTGCATAACAATGTCTGCGCCAAGGTTCTGGGCAATCTGCATGTTAGTTTCTGGCGTCCAATACGACCATGCACCGTCGTAATCTACCGCGCGGAATTTAACGCCCTCATCGGAGAGCTTCATGAACTCCTCGTGACTAAAGACCTGAAATCCGCCGGAATCCGTCAGAATTGGTCCATGCCACTGCATAAAGTCATGCAATCCACCCATCTGTGCAACCAGCTCATCTCCTGGGCGCTGAGACAGATGGTACGTATTTGCCAGAATAATTTTGGCGCCAAGGTCACGAACGGTATCGGTCATCAAACCTTTAACGGTTGCCTTAGTACCAACCGGCATAAAAATAGGCGTTGGAATATCACCATGAGGCGTGTGGAAGATACCAGCACGCGCATGCGTCTTGGGATCTTCAGCGAGAAGTTCGTAGGTAAACCAAGAATCTTCTTTTTTCTCTGCCCAATTTTCTGTGTGTACGCAGGAAATGTTGGTGGTAAAACCCTGTGCTTTTTTGGAGCCGTCTGGCATGTAACCTCGATTACAACGTGCGGAGAGCATCAACCAAAGCTGTCTTGCCCTCTGTTTTCTGGTCCTTCATTTTTATCACACGTGCAGGACATCCCGCTACCACAGCATTTGCTGGAACGTCTTCAACTACCACAGCACCTGCTGCAACAACAGCGCCCTCTCCAACACGAATACCCTCGATAACCACGGCATTTGCGCCAATAAGGACGTTATCCTCAACGATAACTGGCGTAGCAGATGCAGGCTCAACAACACCAGCAAGAACAGTACCAGCACCAATGTGGCAGTTCTTACCAACAGTTGCACGGCCGCCAAGAACAGCACCCATGTCAATCATAGTGCCCTCACCAATAACAGCACCAATATTAATAACAGCACCCATCATAATGACGGCATTGTTACCAATCTCAACGCGCTCACGAATCAGTGCACCTGGCTCAATACGTGCGTTTACGTCCTTCATGTTAAGCAGAGGAACACCGGAGTTACGACGGTCATTCTCGATATCAAAATACTCAAATGCGTCTGCATTCTGCTCAACAACACTCTTGAGCTCGGACCAATCGCCAAAGACTACCTTTGAGGTGCCCTCACCATACACGCGAGAAGATCCATACGACACAGAAGCACCCTCGCGCTCTTTGACGTAGAGCTTAATGGGGGTCTTCTTCTCTGAAGTGGCAATGTAATTAATAATTTCCTGGGCGTCCATGCACGTCCTTTCTCAATCAAACAGATGCTGACCTATATAAGCCAGCACATGCGGTTATCCAAAAATCAACTCTTCAAAGGTATAAAAACCTGGAGCTTTTGTAAGCAATCTCTCAGCACACGCAACGGCACCGTTCACAAAAATCTGACGAGACGTTGCGCGATGAGTCAGGCACAC
>JABZHK010000177.1:0-2167 GCA_015258885.1 Atopobium sp. | reverse complement strand
CGGTAGAGGACGCTCTTGAAACTGCTTTAAGTTACGGACACCGAGCTCTCTACACAAAAATTGGTACACAAATGCCTATGCCTAGCATGTATCAAAAGTGCATCATGGCGCTGGAGTTTTGCGAGGGCGCCAAAAACCTTGAGGCTCCCCTAGCAGCATCAAGAGACATCTACGACTACTGCGGCTGTGGTTATGAAACCATAGAGACCATACCTGCAGTTCTAGCGGTGGTAAAGCTCTCTCAGGGTAAGGTCTCTAGAGCGGCGAGAATAGCCGCGGAGATGGGTGGAGATACAGATACCATTGGATCTATTGCTTGCGCTATTTGCTCTCAGATTCACTATGACGTTTTGCCTGATGAAGTACGTCTGCTTGAGCGCGTCAATGGATACCAGTTTGAAAAACTTGCAAACGATTTGGAAAACGCCACTTCCCTACCGTATGATGTAGCTATCTAGTTTGCGCTCTTTGCGCCATAGCATACGTTTCTTGTAGGAGGCGCCATGAGCTCCTGTGCTCTTATCGATTTGCATGTCCACCTTGATGGATCAATCCCACTTCCTGCCGCAGCTCAACTTGCAGCAGAAGCGGGGCTTGATTTGTCTTTGGTTGAGCTTCAAGAAAAGATGCAAGTCCCAGATCATTGCCAGGATCTTAATCAGTATCTTGCAACATTTGAGCTGCCGCTCAAGCTTATGCAGTCAGCGCAGGGCATTCGTACGGTTGCAAAGGCATTTCATGAGCAGCTTGACGCAGAGGGCATTCTCTACGCTGAACCCCGCTTTGCACCAGGAAGTCTTACTGCAGGAGGTCTTTCTCAGCAAGAAGTTCTTGAGGCTGCTCTTGCTGGTAGAGCTGACTTTTATGCAGAGCATCCACAGTCAGCGCTCCACACGGCATACATTATTTGCGCTATGCGTGGCACAGGTGAAGAGCTTAAGCACAAAAATGAAGAGTCAATTGATCTGGCTGCAGCGTACCTTGGAAATGGCGTCGTAGCAGCAGACTTAGCAGGAGCAGAAGCGCTCTTTGCCACAGAGAATTTCTCGTCACTTTTTGCAGAAGCACAAAGAAAAGACGTTCCTTTTACTATCCACGCGGGAGAAGCTGCTGGCCCAGAGAGCATCAAAGCTGCGCTTCGACTTGGTGCGCAACGTATTGGCCACGGTGTTCGCTCCTTGGAGGACGCGGGCGTTATCCGGGATCTTAAAGCTGCAAATGTTGCGCTTGAGATTTGCCCCACCAGCAACCTTCAGACGCGCATCTTTGAGTCAATAGAGCGCTTCCCTCTTGAGCAACTGCTTGATGCTGGTCTGACGGTCACTATCAACACGGACAACATGACTGTCTCCAACACTACCCTCTCGCGCGAGTTTGAGCTTTTGCAGCAGCACTGCGGTCTAGACAAAAATACCGCACGTGAGCTTGCTGAAAATGCTGCGCGTGCGGTATTTAGTGATTCTAGCGAGAAGGACCGTCTACTTGCCTACCTTAGGCAACAGTAGCCTCATATCCTGCCTGAACAACAGCGTCAACCAATGCGCTATCAGCGACATCAGAAGACAGCTCAACTACAGCGCTCTTCTCGTCAAGTGAAACGGTTGCCTTAGAAACACCCTCGACAGCCTCAAGAGCCTGTGTGACGTGTGCAACACAGTGCTGGCAAGACATGCCCTCTACGTTTAGTTTCTTCTCCATATAAGATTCCTCCTTCTGTGACGCGGATGCGTCGTTTGTGGACTTAGATTGAACGTCAATGACTGGTTTTGTGTCATGAGCGTCTTGGCGAGTTGCTGAGCTGGTATTCTTTGGCTTCCAGGTACGCAGGCGCAGTGCATTGCATACAACAAAGACTGACGAGAAGCCCATGGCGGCTGCACCAATCATAGGGTTCAGCGAAATGCCAAATGGATACAACAGGCCCATAGCAACAGGGATACAAATGGTGTTATAGAACAGAGCCCAGAACAGGTTCTCCTTGATATTGGTCATAGTGGCTCGAGAAAGTTCAATTGAAGTTGCAACATCAGCTGGATCAGACTTCATCAAGACAATGTCAGCGGACTCAATGGCAACGTCAGTACCTGCACCAATTGCAATACCCACGTTTGCTCGTGCAAGCGCTGGAGCATCGTTAATACCATCGCCTACCATAACAACATTTTCT
>JABZHK010000176.1:0-2184 GCA_015258885.1 Atopobium sp. | reverse complement strand
ATTCTTAGAAGAACCAACAATCTCAACATCAACAATATCAATGTGGTGATTGAGTGCAGCCTGCTCTAGTGCGGACAAGATTTTCTGTGTTGCACCTTCGTTTTGCATTTGACCTCCTCATCTACATACAGAAAGGAAGCGGGGTCAAAACTCAACCCCACTTCCAACTAATAACAACTACGTTTAGAGATATCTTACGAGATAAAGGGCTTCTCGTCAAGTGTTTTTGCTGTTAGGCAACGATATTCACAAGTCGGCCCTTAACAACAATGACTTTTCTAATCTCTTTACCCTCAAGCTGATCGGCAATTGCCTCAGTTGCGGCCGCAGTGAGCTCTTCCTCAGAAGCATCGGCAGCAACCTCAATGCGAGCGCGGACCTTACCCTTTAGCTGAACAGCAATTTCAACGGTATTGCTCTTTGCCTGCTCTGGGTCAAACTCTGGCCAAGGCTGATGATAGACAGGTGTGTCTTTACCCAGAGCCTCGTGGCTGAGCTCCTCAGCCCAGTGAGGAATGATTGGCGCCAGCATAGCTACAACATCATTTGCAACCTTGTAGCAAAGTGCAGCGTCTCTGGACTCTGCAGGAACCTCATTGATGTAGGCGCTTGCCGCATTAACCAGCTCCATGACTGCAGAAATAGCAGTGTTGAACTGACCCTTGTCAAACTCGGTGGTGCAGCGGATTCCCATAGCGTTGAGGACGCGGTTGAGCTCAAGCGACTTTGCATCCAAAGCTGTGTGGTCGAGTACGGCAGAAGCATCAGCGGTGCGAGAGAGTTCCCAAACCACACGCCACGCACGCTTGATAAAGCGGTTTGCACCTGCAACGACCTTCTCGTCCCAGTCAAAATCCTTCTCTGGTGGAGCAACAAAGAGAATGGCAAGGCGCATCGTATCTGCACCATAAGGCTCAATGACAGAACTTGGAGGTACAACGTTGCCCTTTGACTTTGACATGGTGTCGCCGTGCTCGTCCTTGACCATGCCCTGGGTCATCAGGTTCTTAAATGGCTCGTCAATAGCAATCATGCCCAGGTCACGAAGGACCTTAGTAAAGAAACGAGAATACAGAAGGTGCAGAATTGCGTGCTCAATGCCACCAATGTAGTTATCTACCGGCATCCAGCGATCAACTGACTCTTTAGAGAAAGGAAGCTCGGTGTTGTGTGGATCGCAGTAGCGCAGATAATACCAGCTAGAGCAGGTGAAAGTGTCCATGGTATCAGTGATGCGCTGAGCGGGCTTGCCGCACTTTGGACAGGTGGTCTCTACAAACTCCTTGCACTCAGCAAGAGTATCTCCTGCCGCCAGATCAAGATTATCTGGAAGCGTAACAGGGAGCTGGTCATAAGGAACAGGGACATCACCGCAGCAATCGCAATGAATCATAGGAATTGGATTGCCCCAATAACGCTGCCTTGAGATGAGCCAGTCACGAAGGCGGAACTGAACAGTTCTACGTCCAACGTTGTGCTCAGTCAGATAAGCAACAACTGCCTCTTCTGCCTCGGAATGCTTACCACCGCGAAGTCCGGTGAAAGGACCAGACTGGACAAGAATACCAACGGTATCCATTGGTCCATCCCAGTCAACGGAGGTTACCTTGTACTCGGAAACTCCCTTGAGCTCCTCATAGATATCAGTTCCCTCTTCGCAAATGATAGGAACAATAGGGAGGTCATACTTCTTAGCAAAGTCAAAGTCGCGCTTATCGCCTGATGGAACACCCATAACGGCGCCAGTACCATAGTCGAGAAGGACGTAGTCAGCAACCCAAATTGGTACGGTCTGACCGGTGACAGGGTTAATTGCGTAACGGCCAGTGAATACACCGTGTTTCTCGCGGTCTGTACCCTGACGATCAATGGAAGAAACCTTTACGGCCTCCTCGTGAAGAGCGTCAAAGGCGGCCTTGTACTCTGAACCCTCTACCAGCTCAGCAGCAAGCTTAGACTCTGGTGGGAGCAGCATGAAAGTGCAGCCGTAGATGGTGTCTGCACGAGTGGTAAAGACAGTCATCTTGGTATCGGTTGGTGTGACACCATCGGTATCTGCCAGGGTAAAGTCAATTTCTGCGCCCTCGGAGCGTCCAATCCAGTTTGCCTGCATGGCGCGAACACGCTCTGGCCAGCCCTCAAGCTGGTCAAGGTCATCAAGGAGCTCCTGAGCATAATCAGTGA
>JABZHK010000175.1:0-2192 GCA_015258885.1 Atopobium sp. | reverse complement strand
CTAACACGCTGCAGAATCATAATCACCTGCATATGAACTGCCTCCCATTTCTTAGGTCCAAGAAATGGGAGGCAGTTCACTTGGTAGCCGCCTTATTACTAACGCTTATCCACAATCTAACGCACGCTATAAAGATGCATGCTGTAAAAACGCACGCTATAAAGATGCATGCTGAAGAAGCTAGTTTTACAGAAGTGCTTCTTCCCATGCAGGCTCTTTAAATCCAAGCAAAATAGTATTGCCTGCAACCACCAAGGGACGCTTTACCAGCATACCTGTAGTGGCGAGCAAATTATAGGCATCGCTATCGCTCATACCCGCATCAAGCTGCTCCTTGATGTTATTATCGCGATACACCATACCTGAAGTATTGAAGAATTTCCTGATAGAGAGACCGCTCAGTTTGTGCCACTCAGCAAGCTCTTCAGCAGTTGGATTCTCCTCTTTAATATCACGCAAAGTATAAGAAACACCATGTTCATCGAGCCATTTGAGAGCTCTCTTACACGTAGTGCAGCGAGAATAGCAGAGAACCAAAATGTTTTTATCTGCCATAGCTTTTCCTCTTGGATAGATTATCGATTGCATAAACGCAAACTATTTTGAGTAGAAAGCAATCCTAAAATCAATATTCCTAGGGATATGCCATAGAGCATACCAACAAATAGATCATTAACGTTTGATGCCACATTTAGGATGATTGCTAAAATCAAAAACATCATTCCAAGAGAAACATACTTGTTTTTTATAAGTTTCATTTGGTCGCCTCCTTTTTACTGATAGTAACAAGGTAGTATACATCACCACTTTGTTAGTAAGTGTGCCATTTATGCAGGTACCTGTCCTGTTTCAAGAATTTGCTGAAGCGCAGCCTCATCAAGTACGGGGACACCTAAGCTTTCAGCCTTTGTAAGCTTAGATCCCGCAGCTTCTCCTGCCACTACAAAGCTTGTCTTTTTAGATACAGAGCCGGAAACCTTTGCTCCCATGGCTTTAAGCTGGGCGCCAGCCTCATCGCGTGTGAAGTGCTCAAGGGTTCCTGTTAAAACAAAGGTAAGTCCAGCAAGCGTCTGAGGAAGCTCGTTTTCTGGCTTCTCTTCCTCGAGCATTACGCCTGCCTGACGAAGACGCTCAATAACGGCAACATTTTCTGGTATCGAGAAGAACTCGTGTACAGACTCTGCAATCTTAGGACCGATACCTGGGATTTCAGCGATTTTCTCGACAGGGGCTGTAGCAAGCGCCTGGATAGAGCCAAACTCCTGGGCAAGAAGCTCTGCAACGTTAGCACCAACATGCCTCATGCCAATACCAAAGAGCACGCGTCCAAGACCGCGCGTCTTTGATTCCTCAACCTTTGCCATTACCTTCTTGGCAATAGTGTGACCTACAGGAATGCTATCACCAGAAAGGTGATCTGCAGTATCAGTATCGTAGACACGACCTGTAGGCATGTTTGCCAGCGTTTCTTCAGTGAGTTTGTCGTAGAAGTCAGCAACGTCAGAAAGAACGCCTTCTTCAACCATACGGTTAATAAGCTCGTCACCAAGGCCGTCAATGTCCATAGCCTTACGGCTGCCCCAGTGAATCAGACGCTCAACTGCCTGAGCAGGGCAATCAATAGAGACGCAGCGGAAAGCCACTTCTCCTTCTTCCTGAATAACAGGGCTGCCACAGCTTGGGCAGGTAGTTGGCATCTGAAACTCAACAGCATCTGCAGGTCGAAGACTCAAAACTGGTCCTACAACCTCTGGAATAACATCGCCTGCCTTGTGGACAATGATGGTATCGCCCTCGCGCACGTTTTTACGACGAATCTCGTCAAGGTTGTGAAGTGTTGCTCGTGCAATGGTAGAACCTGCAACAGTAACGGGATCAAACTCAGCAACAGGTGTGAGTACACCCGTACGACCAACCTGAATACGAATTTCTCGCAAAACGGTCTGCTTTTCCTCTGGTGGGAACTTAAATGCAATGGCCCAACGTGGAGCGCGAGAAGTAAATCCTAGAGCCTCTTGGCTCGCAAATGAGTCAACCTTTACTACCACGCCATCAATGTCGTAGTTAAGATCTCCTCGCTGCTCAAGAGCTTGCGCACAGAAATCGTGGACCTCCTGAGCACTCAGGCAACGGCGAGCATGAGGATTAACATTAAAGCCGCAGCTACGAAGCCAGTTTAAGAACTCCCACTG
>JABZHK010000174.1:0-2233 GCA_015258885.1 Atopobium sp. | reverse complement strand
TTATCCGACTTAGGTGTGTTTTGAATTGCCTCCTATTTCTCGTGTCCAAGAAATGGGAGGCAGTTCACAGAAGAGGGTTTTATTCACCGGTTAAAGAAAATAAATGATGTGGCTGATCTCAAATATAAGCGCAAGTATGAGGAAAACTAAGAACAAAATTCTTACCCATTTTTTGATACCGCTTTTAAAAAAGACATAAAAATCGATAACCTCAGTCAGAATTAATACTAGAAAAAATAGTAATGGTGGAATAAGTCCCTGTTTCCACAGTAGCCGCATTCCCTGATAAGCCAGAAAACTGACTAATATTACAATACGAACTGTTTTTCTAGAAATCGGTTCTGAAAAATTAAATATCTTCTCGCCAAACATATCTGTTGCCTCCCTATGGACAACAAGAGCAGTTTATTTGTTACTAAAGATTGTAATACTGTCTATTAACCTCGTAGTATATAACTATAGTAATTTAACTTGTGATTGGAGGTGCGTATGGAAGTTGGGGAGTGGAGCATTAGTTCTCCAGCATCCAAGTTTTTACTTGGTGCACCATGGTCAGAAAAGCTTGCTCACGGATGGGTCCATCCGCAGCGTATTTCTCCCAATCAGCTTAGAGTCATTGGCTCTTGCTCTTCCTGGCACCCCGGTCTTTTTAAACAGATGGTAGCGTGCACTTCAGATATTCAAGTTGCTTTTACCACAGACAGCTCAGAAGTGGTACTTGATCTAAATATTGATGAACTTCCTAAGGGATCCTCGTCTGTTTTACAGCTACTTAAAGCCACGTATTTTAGAAAGCTTAGTTCCGTATTTGTGACAGTTGACGGTAAACCTTACAAGAACTTTTCACTCAATGATGCAGGTGAACAGACACTTTCTATTCATCTAGAAACAGAAACCTCTGAAGATGACCTTGTTAGACTTCCAGGTTTTAACGACACGCATCACGTGAGTGTTTACTTGCCCTGTTTACAGAGCGCTTCCGTTAAAAATCTCCGTGGCAACGGCACGTTTTTCTCGTCTGATGAGCCTAAGAAAAAGCTGGTGGTGTTTGGCGATTCTATTGCGCAGGGTTTTGTTGTGGAACGCCCAGACAAAACTTGGCCACGCTGTCTTGCTAAACGCATGAAGCTTGAGGTGGTTAACCAGGGAATTGGTGGACAAGTTTATCAGCCTGGCTCGTATGCGTTCATTGAGGATGCTTCTTTAGTTGTTGTTGCACTAGGAGCAAATTATCGATACGAAAAATGCTCAAAATCACAGGTAACGTACGATATTCAAAATTCGCTCTGGCAGATTTCTCAGATGTATGCAGATACGCGCGTGGTGGTTCTGACACCTACGCCTTATTTTGAGGATGCGTATCCCACACACCCTTATTCTTGTTTCGCCGAGATTCCTCAAATAATTGAAGAGGTTGCCGGTAAGTTTGGTTTGCAGTGTATTTCTGGAGAAAAACTATTGCCGCAGGAGAAGAAATATTTTGCTGACGATGTGCATCCAAATTCAAAGGGAGCCGCACTGTTGGCAAAAAATCTGTTTGAAGCCTTAAAACAACCAGCTCAAGATAGTCTTTTTTAGACGTCAAGCCTCCCTAGAAGCTCTCTCAAAATTCAACACGAGTTTTTGTCCGGTGAAACTTCTACACTAGAGGTGAAAAACATCTAGAGAGGATACACATGAACATCACTAATCCTTTTGCACCTCATATGACCGGACAACTTTCAAAAGAAACTCAGGCCCTTGTGGCTGAGCAAATTGCCAAGGGAACCTTAAGTCCTTACGCGTGCAAAAATGAAGACATCATTCGCCGAGATTCTACCCATGATCAGGCATCACTTTTGCGTCCGGCTTTCATGCGAGATGTCGAGAAAATCATGCACACTCCGGCGTATAACAGGCTAAACGGCAAAACACAGGTCTTCTCGTTCCGCGCGCATGATGACATTACGCGTCGCGGCCTTCATGAGCAGCTTGTTTGTAGAGTTGCTAAAGACATTGGCCGTGCCCTTGGCCTTAACCTTGATTTGATCGAGGCAATTGCTCTTGGTCATGACGTGGGTCATACTCCTTTTGGTCATGCAGGGGAGTATTTTCTCAATGATATTTATCACGAGCAAACGGGACGTTGGTTTTTCCACAACGTACAGAGCGTGCGCGTTCTTGACGGACTCTATGCAAGAAACCTCTCTTTACAGACGCTTGATGGAGTAATTTGTCACAATGGAGAGTTTGA
>JABZHK010000173.1:0-2245 GCA_015258885.1 Atopobium sp. | reverse complement strand
GCTTGGAATCATGGTTGAGCTGTTAGTTGCAACAATAGTCTTCTCGGGCAGGTGCTTGGCCAGCTCGGTGTAGAACTCAATCTTCTGCTCTGGATTCTCCGCGACGGACTCGATAACAAAGTCAGCGTCACCAAAAGCCTCATCCCAATCGGAAGTGAGCTTGAGGTTGCTGTATGCGCGCTCTACCTGCTCTTTAAGCTGGTCGAGCTTCTCTGGAGTAATCTCGTCCTGAGCAATGAGACCGTATGCGTACGCCTTCGGATCGCTCTTCATAGCCTCCAGGGTGTTCAGATACACCTCTCTGAGGTGCTCAATCTTTGGACGAGCGCGCTCAATTGAAGCCTCGGACCTCAGCCAAATGGTGGTTTCGTAGCCGCGATAAGCGGTCTGGAATGCAATCTGGCTGCCCAAAACGCCGCCGCCAGCAACTACAACTTTCTTAACCTGTGAAATGTCCATAGGACGTTCCTTTCTACAAGCGTGGCGAGAAGTGCCGCGCGATTTATCTACCGTCCCTATACCCCAGAAACTCTCCGTCAAACATTCGTTCGGAAAATTTCCAACTTTCATTCAATTCCTACAAATCACCCCTTGGCGAGAAACCACATCTATCCCTCATCGTTCTTGGGTAAAATAGAGGCGTACATTCAGCATCTGGTTCTAGCGCAGTCTATCGGCTGCAACTCATCAAAACACCAGGTACAACGCCTGGACAGAATAGAGGCATCATGATTGACGGAACATACAAGATTCAAATGGATTCTCCCGTTGGAGCCAAAGAGGGTACCGCTGTCCTCATCACCTCTGGCGAGAAACTCACTGGCTCTCTGACCGCCATGGGTGTCCAGATTGATATCGAAAACGGCAAGGTTACCGACAACTCGTTTACCTTTGGTGGCAAGCTTGAGTCTTTTGTAGGTCCTGTTATCTTTGCCGTTGGCGGCTCTGTTGAGGGCGACACTATTCAAGGCATCGCCCACATTGCTAACCGCGACTTTGTGTTCACAGGCACAAGAGAGAGTTAAGGCAGCTGCATCGTTCCCATTAAGACTAACAATGAATTTGCAGCACTAAAAGACAATATTTTGCCCCTGCTTGGGAACAGCGTAAGTTAAGCGATATTGCAGACAGAATAACAACAATAAGTAATGATTCTGGCTTACCAAGAGTTGAATATGAAGACATTAACTCAGGTCTTGGAACTCTTAATAAAAACTTACAAAATAAAAAATCATTAAAAACTGGTGTGAGGTTTCAAGCAGGGGATTGCTTATATGGAAAATTAAGACCCTACTTGATGAATTGGTTAAATCCGCAGTTTAACGGTATTGCTGTCGGAGATTTTTGGGTCTTGAGACCATCCAATAGTAATGAAGCTTTTCTATATAGCTTTATTCAAAGTGATGCTTTTCAATTCAACGCTAATATTTCATGTGGCTCGAAGATGCCACGTGCTGATTGGTCGCTTGTATCTGAAGCTTATTATTTTATTCCATCATCAGTTGATGAACAAAAATTCGTTGGAGTGTTATTTAAGCAAACAGATAGCCTCATTACCCTTCACCAGCGTAAGCTTAAATAACCAGCGTGAGCTTGCCTGAAAGGAGGGTGGCTCTATGCAAGCCACAAAAGAAGGGCTCTTTTATGATTACTATAGGGACTGGATTTTAACTTATAAAGAAGGCGCGATCCGTCAAGTAACAATGAATAAATATCTTTTATCTGCTAAGTGGATAAAAAAGATTGCTCCTTCAATGAAGCTCGCAGAGTTGAACAGGCAAACATACCAAGCACTACTAAACGAATACGCTGTTTTTCATGAGCGGCAAACAACCATGGATTTTCATCATCAGCTCAAAGGAGCAATACTTGATGCAGTTGATGATGGCTTAATCGATAGAGATCCAACACGAAAAGCAGTAATTAAAGGTAAAACTCCCAGGCAAAAGCATCAAAAATACTTGAATCAGTTCGAACTACATAAGCTTCTTTCGTCTTTGCGGCTTGGGTCAATTCCAGATTGGGATTGGTTAATTCTATTAATTGCAAAAACTGGACTTAGATTTTCAGAGGCATTAGCAATTACTCCGAATGACTTTGATTTCTCTAAACAAGTACTTTCTGTTTCAAAGACCTGGGACTATAAAAACAATGGAGGTTTCACGGCAACAAAGAACAAATCATCTATTAGAAAAGTCCAAATAGATTGGCAAATAATTGTCCAGTTTTCTGAGCTGATTAAGTT
>JABZHK010000172.1:0-2266 GCA_015258885.1 Atopobium sp. | reverse complement strand
TCTTGGTAGAGGCTAACAGAGCGTCAGAATCCTGTCCGCTTTGAGCAGCAATTTCCTCAGCAACATCTGCAACTGCGATATCTGCGGCAGCATCCTGGTGCTCGGCCAGAGTCTCCCCCATCTCTTCAAGCGACTCTGCAGTGCTTGCAAGCTGCTTTGAAAGCTTGTTCTTTGGACGAGAAAAACGATTTTCTAGATTAGACTGAAGCTGGGCCTGAGCAGCCAAAACTGAAGTCTGAGCCGAACGAAGCGCAGACTGAGCACGAGCGACTGATGACTGAATAGCATCGCCACTTGGCAGTGCTGGCCTAATATGAGCATTAAACCCAGCGGTAATCTGCTCTTTAGCGATATTGCCAGCCAAGTTGGCAGCTTTAGAAGCCGTTGTGGCAAGCAACTTTCTTCCAGCCTCGGATTGAAGTGCTGCCTTTGCGGCATACTGAGTAATTGCTAAACCTGCGGCTCTAACTGCAGCTCTCTTAATAAAACGACCAATCATGTAAGCTCCCTTCAATCTAGCCTTATTCTATCAGTCCAGTTCTCGCTTTTTCGCTACGTATTGCGACTTTCTGTGCGTAATCAGTATCTTTGTCTGTTCAAAATCGAGTAGTATGTAGTCCACTAACTACTATCTCAGGAGCATCATGGCTGTTATAAAACAAGAACACGCTCTCTACCTGTATAAACTACTCAAAGCAACCATTGGCGTCTCTAAGCAGACTCCCCTCTCTACTGTTGAGGGTGTTCTGATTGAAGACGACCTTGCACCGCAGGATTTTGGCTTTGACGACATCCGCGCTCTCATGGAGGCGTGCCCCGATTTCATCAAAATCACTGCGTTCAAAAAAGGCTACGTCTACGCAACGCTTCTGACCTTTGACACCTTTGAGGCTGCCCTTGTAGCTGGCGAGAAAAACGTCGAGTCGCAAAACAACGGCAAACCTTGGAAGCGTCGCCGTGGAGCAAAGTCCATTCGAGCTCTCAAGCCAAAGCACCTGGTAGTTGAGACGGAGCCTGAAGCGGAAGAACTTCATACCCAAGAAGAGCCAACGGAGCCAGAGGAGCTGCCTATCGCGGAGAGCTCGGAGGAACTGTCTGTTGCAGAAACAGCACCAATCGCAGAGAAGTCTGCTGCTGAGGCGCCTATTGTAGCAACGCCTTGTGCAGAGGCGCCTGAAGAAGACCTCCAGCAAGAATCTGCCGATGATGCTACTCCAGAGCCCGCTGGAACCGATGATGCCGCTCCAAAACCTGTCGAAACCGAAACACAAGCTCCAGAGCCTAAAGCTGCCGAGCTGACAGTGCCCGAACCTGTAGTGCCTGAGCCAACCATCTCGCTTACCGTAACCTATAACCCCTACGACGGCTCCGATGAAGAGAAGACGCTTGAAGCTGCTCCTTCAGTATTGCAGCAAGCACTAAACACAACAGGTTCAACCTCTACTGTGGCCACTTCTGCGCCCCAGAATTCTACGCAGGCAATCAATCAGAATGAGACTCCTGCTCCTGCCCCAACATACCCTGCCAATTTTGAGGAAGATGTCCACGTCAACAACGAGCTTCTCGGCATTTTGTATCAGATGGCTCCCGTCGACGCCAACGTTCTCAAGCAGCTGGAAGAAGACTTCAAACTTGCAGAGTCTTCTCGCGCGCTCATTTCCAAGGGCGGCACGTTTACGTTTAACACGCGTTACAAAAAACCGCAGACAGACGAGGTAATTACCGCTACCATCCGCAAGTCAAAACGCGGAGCTCTGCGTCCTTGGACGCTCTTGGAGCTTAGCGTTTCTGCAAGTGAGCTGCAGGATCAGGCAGTTGACGTGCTTCGCGGTCTGCCTAAGTCTGGTATCGCTTCATGGGAGAAGCTGCCCGCCGCAGAAAAGCAGCTGTCCATAAACCCTGTTGACGTGGTCATGAACGAGGCTCCTGTCTCCGATTGGAATGCGCTTAGCACCACCTATCTGAGCGACGCGCCCTCGTTGCAGGCAGCGCAAGCTTGCCTTTCCGCAGCGTACGTCTACAGAAAGAACGAGCAGCAGCTCATGCATACTGACGCTGACTTTTCGCTTCCCGTTCCAGGTGCCGCGCCTCTGCTCTTTGATCCCGAGTGCGGATTTGATGACGACTCGCCTCTGGTGCAAAACGCCCTGCGAGCAGCAAAACATGGATGGCGCATGGCCGTTGAGCTCTACAATCCATCCAGGCACTGCGTCTACCTTGCGCTTCCTACCTCTGATGGCGAGAAACCCCTTGCGCTGGTATTTGA
>JABZHK010000171.1:0-2285 GCA_015258885.1 Atopobium sp. | reverse complement strand
ACGTTCACATTCTTTCTCAATGGCCTCTTTTGCCATCCAGGTGTGAGCAATTCCAACCGTGCAAGCGCATACAGCAACGATGTTCATGGTTATGTCCTCTCGCAAAGTAAGTTGTGAGCCCCTAAGCGGGGCGCACGAGCACGTCTTTTGACGACGTACGTTTCCAACTCATACTTTGCATTGTTTCAATCTTTTTTAAAAGAGGATTTCGGTAAACGTCTAATCTACCTTGTGTTATGATGAATTTTGTTAAACGTTTAACCAACGTAGAATCCAGCACACTCACTAACGTTGGTATTTTGCAAGTACCTTGTAAAAATTTCGGTGAAATGAGCGCCAATGTCTAAGACCACTATCATTGACCTTGCAAAATTAGCAAATGTTTCTATTGCTACCGTTTCGAATTACCTTAACGGACACTTTGAAAAGATGTCCGAAGCAACTAAGCAACGTATCAAAAAAGCAATCGAAAATACGGGATATATTCCAAGCGCCCAGGCTCAAGCAATGGTTAAGAAGAGCTCTGGAATTATTGCTGTTCTCATCTTGGACAACACTAATGCGTGGGCAGCTCAAATGACTAACGGCATTGAAGATGCAGCTCTAGAGGCTGGATATCAGACAATTATTTGCAATTCTCGTTTTGACCCCACGCTTGAAGCTGACTGGGTTGAGAAAATGCTTTCAATTGGAGCAGATGGCATGCTTATCCAGCCCACCAATCAGTTCAGAGCGGTAGATAGACGAATTGCTAAAGTTGGAAAACCAGTTGTCTATTTTGACTGCGACCTTCTTGCCCTTAATACTTCCTGGATAAAAAGTAACCTCTATGACGGCGTTTATTCAGCTGCAACCCGCTGCGTTGAACATGGGTACGAGAACTTTTTAATCATTGGTGGAGAGCCAAAAGGTCGTACCAGAATTGAACGAGAATCTGGCTTCACCGATGCCTTAGAGGCCTTAAATAAACCTCATGAGCGTCTCACCATGGAGCAAAGCACGCTGTCTATCTCTGACATCACGCAGTGGCTCAATAATCACATTCTTCCGTCAAAGAAAACACTGGTATTTGTGCCAAATCAATGGGCTCTTAAAAGTGTCTATACTGCCTTGCAATCCTACGAGACAGTAATTCCAAAGCAAGTTGGCCTGTTGGGATTCAACAACACTGATTGGACTGACCTGCCCGTTAAAAGCATCTCAACCATTGTCGAGCCTGTCTATGAAGAGGGCTACGCCGCTTGCAAGATGCTCCTTAAAAGAATCAAGGACCCCTCGCTTGAGCCCGATCACAAGCTGCTCACCTGCAAATTAAACTGGCTCAAATCAACCATCTAACAAAATGGCGAGAAGACCAACGGATCTTCTCGCCATACGTTACTGCTTTAACCAAAGCGCTTACAGAACGTGAACCTCATCTTTGGTGAAGTCAACAAAGGCGTGGTCACCAACGTTGTAAATCTTGTGGGTACGAGGATTGAAGTCCGTAATCTTGATGAGAGTATCGCCTACCATAACGTGGTAGTTCTGGTAGTGGCCCATGAATCGAGAAAGAACTACCTCACAGGCAAGTGTTCCCTCGTCAGCAAGGCGTGCAGACTCTGGACGAAGAACAATGCAGCATTCCTCGCCCTTGTCCAGGTGAGAACATCCGCTGGCCTCAAACTCATGGCCCTCAAAGCAGCAAAGTGCAGTCTCAGAATCAAGCTTGTCTGCAATAGTCGCATGCAGGAAGTTTGACTCACCAATAAAGTCTGCAACAAACTCGTCTGCTGGGTGATAGTAAACCGTCTGAGGATCGCCAACCTGGTCCACAACACCCTTTTTCATAATGATGATGTTGTCTGAAAGTGCCATTGCCTCTGACTGGTCATGTGTAACGTAGATAGCAGTAATACCAGCCTCCTGCTGAATGCGACGAATCTCGTTACGCATGTCAACGCGCAGCTTAGCGTCAAGGTTTGAAAGAGGCTCGTCGAAGAGGAGCACGCTTGGCTCAATAACCAGAGCACGAGCCAAAGCAACACGCTGCTGCTGACCACCAGAAAGCTGGTTGGTCATACGCTCTTCCATACCCTCAAGTCCAACAAGACCCAGGATATGAAGGACCTTCTCGCGAATTACTGCCTTATCCATTTTGCGGAGCTTAAGGCCATAGGCAACATTGTCAAATATGTTGTAGTGAGGAAGCAGTGCATAGCTCTGGAATACCATTGCCGTGTCGCGCTTGTTTGGAGTGAGCTCATCAATCTGCTCGTCGCCGAGGAAAATCTTTCCCTCATCAG
>JABZHK010000170.1:0-2295 GCA_015258885.1 Atopobium sp. | reverse complement strand
CTCTTCTCCCGCGTGCTTGCCCTTTGTAGCAGGCTTTTTGGGGAGAAGGACTTTTGCGCCAAGAAGCTCGGTTGTTTTCACGTGAAACCTCTCTATAAAAAACGGGACGTCATAAGGCGTCCCGTCACATTGCTTGTAAGTGAGGCTTATGCCTCCTGATAGCCCTCGCCAGCGTTCTCCTGCTCGTGGGACTCAACGTTCTCGATGCGAACAGCCTGAGCCTCAGCGGTTGTGGCGGTTGGCTCTGGAACAACAAAGGAGTCTGCAACAACATCAGCAGCATCTGCGACAGTGTTAGAAGCAGAGGTCACAGCGTCAGAAAGCGACTCACGGAGCTGATCCATGCGCTCACGTGCAAGGTCAACCTTTGCGCGGAGCTCATCGGTCTTTGCGTCAACAGTAGGCTTGACCTCGTCAATCTTAGTGCTCACAACCTTAGATGTGCGCTCATAAGAATCAAGTGCGGAATCCCATGCATCATTGACAGCATCTGCAGCCAAAGCGCGAGTCTCCTCGCCGGAACGTGGAGCCAGGAAAAGACCAGCTACAGCGCCAGCAGCAGCACCAAAAATAGCGCCTAGAAAGAAACCAGCAGACTTCTTGCTCATAAGTACCTCCTGTTAAACAGCAAAACGCTGTACGTAATCATACCGCAATAAGGGCGTTTATCGAACGGGCTTTGAACGAGGAACGTTGATCATGTTCCAATCGTCTGGAACGTCGGTGACCTCAGAGTCGTCAGTGGCGTCCTCGGCAGCTGTTGCCTCGGCGAGCTCAGTTGCGATGGGATCGGCGTCGGCAGCGGACTCGGCGACGGCAGCGGGCGCGACCGCGTCCTCGTCGGCTGCGTCGATGCCTGCGACCTCGGCGTTGTTCTCCTCAGCGTCTGCAACCTCAGCCTCAACTGCATCAGCAGCAGCTGCATCAGCGACGTCCTAGGAAGAGTTGTCGGCAACGTAACCCTCTGCGTCTACGCTCTCTACCTGGAGTGCAGCGTCCGCCTCAGGTTCCGCGGAGTCTGCAGGCTCATCGGTCTTCTCGCCGTCAAGGCCCTGGATGAGCGCAACGAGGCCAGAGACGATTGCATTGATGTCTGGATCGGCGTCCTCCTGGTTGCCATATGCCCAGTTAAGGAGCCATACGGCACTGGAAAGAGAGGCTGCAACCAGCACGTCATCTGGACATGCAAGGATGATCTCGTAGAGGCCGCGACGGGAATCTACCAGGGAAGTCTTGCCGGAAGCAACGTCTCCCGCAAGGTTGGTCAGGGCCAGGAGCTCGACGGTTACGTGCTCAAGCAGGTGCGCTACCTCGGTGTCCTTGGCAACAAGGCCAAAGCGAGCGTCGGCGTCACCCAAGCACAGGTGCTCGGAAAGACCTGGCAAAAGCTCAAGTACGCGCTCAGTTGCCTCAGCATTTTCCGAGGTCAAACGTGGCGCTTTAGCCGAAAACTCAACGGTAGCGGTCAAGTTTTTAGGTCCTACCACAACTTTTTTGATAGAAATCAACTGCGCCATTTCAACCTCTTTCTATTGGTTCACTCTATTGTAATCATTCTTTTAGTTATTCATTTTCTGATGTGTCAGAGTTTTCGCCAGCTGGTTCAGATTCGCCGTCTACCTGTGGTTCTGGGGCAATTACACGCAACAAAGATAGTCGGCGACGACGCATCGACTGCACGCGGAACACGTAGCCATCCTTCTCAAAAACCTCACCTGGACGAGGCAGATGATTTGCCAAATCCAGCACAAAGCCCGCGATAGTCTCGTACTCCTCGGATTCCCCAACCGGCCATCCAAGTTCAGCTGCATCATTAAGCGAGAAACGACCATCTACCAGCCACTCTCTATCAGAGAGCTGCGTCAGGTACTTGTTGTCCGGATCAAACTCATCCTCAATCTCGCCAACAATCTCCTCGACGATGTCCTCAACGGTGATGACACCAGCGGTTCCACCGTACTCGTCAACAACGATGACCATCTGGTCGCGGCTTGTCTGCATCTCGGTAAGTAGCGGAATGATGTCTTTGGTATCGGGTACGTAGTCAGCAGAACGTACGAAGCGCGCGATCTTCTCGTCACTATCGTGCTGGTCAAGCGCTGGTTCCAGCAAATCTTTGATGTGAGCGATGCCCACGATGCGGTCGATATTCTCGTGGTAGATAGGGATGCGTGAGAAACCTGTTTGGCGCATGACGCGCAGGACCTCGGCGATAGTTGCAGTGTCCTCCATGGCGGTCATGTCAACGCGCGGGACCATTACCTCGCGGACAACGGTGTCGCCCATCTCGATGAC
>JABZHK010000016.1:0-13272 GCA_015258885.1 Atopobium sp. | reverse complement strand
ACCATAAGGTCACCGTCTTCAAGGGCGGTGCCTGCGTAAACGGTTGAGCCAGGCTCTTTGGTAACAAGGCGAGACTCACCTGTCATGGCGGCCTCGTTCATCTGGCCAATGCCTTCAACAACTTTGCCGTCAACAGGAAGAACGCCACCAGCGCGCTGGTGCAAAATCATGCCCCTCTCAACCTCAGAGAGGGCAATCATAACGTCCTTACCGTCAATACGAGCCCAGACGTTCTCAGAACGAGTGATTAGGCCATCACGAAGTGCAAGACGTGCTCGGCTTGCCACGTGGTTCTCCATAGCTGCAGACAGCTCAAGCAAGAACATGACCGTAGATGCATCTGCCCACTCATTTCTTAGAATTGAAGTGGTGATAGCAGTTGCGTCCAAAACCTCAACGGTCAGCTCTTTCTTAAACAGGCGCTTAACGCCTTCCACAACAAATGGAATGGCGCGGAGAATAACGTATGCGTAGTTAGCAACTGCAGGTAGTGGCAAAGAGCGCATAATCCAGCGGCGTGCGAAAGTGGTCACAACCTCCATCTGGAAACGATTGTTCTCAAGAGCCATCTCTATTGAGCTGCAGAAGTCTTCAAGGCCTGCCTCTTCTTCTCGTGGCAAGTTCAAGACGTCAAAAGCGCCAACAGCTGCAAGTACCTGACCTCTTTTAAGAGGATCAAACCTTAGCAAGAGAGAGCCGTTTGCCATGTGAACTTCTGCGTGACGAACTCCGTCAACACGCATCAGCTCGTAGGAAATACCACGGGCTTCAGCCTCATCAATATGACCCAGGTCGCATTTTGCACGAATGCGACCTGAGATTTCATTAGTAATTGTAAAGCGCATGAATTATGCCTGTGCGCCCTCTGCGTCGACCTGCTTGGTAACCTCAGCGCGGATACCCTCCTCGAGCTCAGCAAGGCGAGCGCGAACTGCAGCGTCAATCTTGGACTCACGGCGAGCCTCTGCGACAACGTCGTTAGCCTCGTCAACGACGTTCTGAGTCTCTGCGGAAACACGGTCAGTGACGCGAAGACCACATGCAGTTGCCTTGACAGCTGCCTTGTGAAGAGTGCCGTTAGAAGCAAGACCAGCAACAACGCCAGCAAGTGCAGCGCCACCGGCTGCGAGACACCAATTGTTCAGTTTCATAAAAATCCCCCATCTGCTTTTTGCAAATTAATCGGTTAATGACATATTGAAGATACGGGTTTTTTGACGAGAAAACAAGTGAAAATCATTACTAATTGGTTATCCTAATGAAACAATTGTACACAAGTAATTTCTTACCTGCGAAAACGTTTCCTATGGTTAGCCATGGTGTACATATAAATTTTGTGAAGAAGCTGCTCTAAGGCGTTACTTAAATATTTGATATCATGTTCATTTGGATTAACAAATTAATGAAACATAACACCTCCTCTGTGCTCATACTATGAAATTTAAATTGTACACAATTTATTTGTGTTAAGCTAATCCAAACGGGGTACACTACCCAATACACAAAACCATCCAATGCTTCGGACAATCCGCGGCTCGTTGAAAGGAACATCATGGCCAACACCAACATCTATGACCTCTCCGTAGAAGAGCGTGACGGATCTCTTACTTCCCTCTCCTCATTTGACGGTAAGGTTCTTCTTATTGTTAATACTGCAACTGGCTGTGGTTTTACCCCACAGTATGAGGATCTTGAGCGCATTTACGCTGCTTATAAAGATCAAAGCTTTGAGATTTTAGACTTCCCTTGCAATCAGTTTGCAGACCAAGCCCCAGAGTCCGATGAAGAGATTCACCAGTTCTGCACTATGAAATTTGGCACCGATTTTCCACAGTTCAAGAAGGGCGACGTTAACGGAGAGACTGCAAATCCTCTCTTTGTGCGTCTTGCAACAGCTTTCCCCTTCCAAGGCTTTGGTAAGGGCATCAAAGCCCTTGCGCTAGATAAATTTGCAAAGGCAAACAACAAGAAGTTTGGTGACAAGGCTTATATCATGTGGAACTTCACTAAATTCCTTGTAGACCGTCAGGGAAACGTTGTTGCACGCTTTGAGCCAACCACCGATATGGCAGAAGTTGAGTCTGCAATTAAAAGCCTACTTGCGTAAGGCGAGAGGACCGGTCTACTCATGAGTTCTTCTCAAAAAGAAATACAGTCCGCTGCAGCCGCTAGCACTTTTGCTGGCGGCTCTTCTGGGCTCGACAACTCCCCCGATATCCCCGAGCTTCTCCTCAAAAACCAGCTCTGTTTCCCGCTCTACAGTGCCTCAAAAGAAGTGGTGCGAAGGTATACGCCGCTGCTTAAGCCCTTTAATATGACGTATACACAATACATTACCATGATGGCGCTTTGGGAACATGAATCCTTGGATGTCAAAACCTTAGGTGTGCTTTTATTTCTTGATTCAGGTACTTTGACCCCACTTCTCAAAAAGCTTGAAGAAAAAGGTTTTGTCCTGCGTCAAAAAACAGGTAAAGACGGACGTCAGCTGATTGTTTCTCTTACCCAAAAAAGCAAAGACCTTAGGCGAGAAATGCAAATAGTCCCACATCAGATTGGCTCATGCGTTAATCTCTTGCCCGAAGAAAGCGCTGAGCTTAAACGATTGCTTTTAAAGGTTCTTTCTAACGTTACAGAAAGCTAGATTTATTATGACCCAATCACAGGTAACTATAACCTCTTCTGAACGTGAAACCGCCATTGTACGCACTAGCGCCATAGGCATTACAGCCAATGTTGCACTTGCGGCATTCAAAGCAGCTGTAGGCATTTTATCTAACTCAATTGCCGTTACTCTTGATGCGGTGAACAATCTCTCCGATGCAATTTCATCAATCATCACCATTGTTGGAACCAAACTCTCTAACAAAAAAGCTGATCGCGAGCATCCTTTTGGTCACGGACGCATCGAATACATCACTACAACAGTAATTGCTGCAATCATTATGTATGCAGGTATTTCTTCACTTATTAAATCTATCCAAGACATCATGGATCCTGTTACTCCAGACTATAGTCCCCTGTCTTTAGTCATCATTACAGTAGCTGTGCTCGTAAAGATTATTTTGGGCCACTACGTCCGCTCTGTAGGTAATCGCGTAAACTCCGACACCCTTATTGCGTCGGGTTCAGATGCACTTTTTGACGCTACACTCTCCACTTCTGTTTTAACAGCTGCGCTTATCTTTATCTTTACAAAAATTAGCCTTGAGGCATATGTAGGCGTTATTATCTCTGTGTTTATCATTAAAGCTTCAATTGAGTTGTTGCAGGGCTCCATTAAAGAAATTATTGGCATGCGTCCCGATGCAGCTCTTTCAACACTCATTTATGACATTGTGAAAGAAGACCCAGATGCTGAGGGTGTTTACGATCTTATTATCCACAACTACGGCCCAGACAGATTTGTAGGCTCATTCCATACTGAGGTTCTTGATACCACTTCAGCTATTGAGATTGATACGATGACTAGGCGTCTGAGTACAGAGATTTACAAACAGACATCAGGCAAAATAATCATTGCTGCTATTGGTATTTATGCGAGAAACACCACCGATAATCGCATTGTAAAGATGCGTACTGAAGTAACTGAAATGGCTTTAGCTCATGAAGGTGTTCTTCAAGTTCATGGTTTTATTGCTGACATTGAAAATCAATTTATGGCCTTTGATGCAGTCATTGAGTTTGGCTATGACGGTAAGCAAATTGTCCACGATATTATTCATGAAGTAGAGGCAGCCTACCCTGATATGAACGTCTCGGTTCTTTTGGACCGCGATACAAGCGATCTTTCTGAACATGAAGAAGACAGAGACTTGCACTAAAAGCAAGTAAATACATCTTAAAAAGGGGCGAGCCGCTGACACCCAGAGTCAGCGGCTCGTGTTCTACGCTCGCAAGAAAGGGAGAGGGTCTTTCTCCGAGCTACGGGAACCTGAATAAAGCAAGCAAATAAATTGCTTAAAAACATAGTAAGTTAACCGAGGGAAACTTACAAGAATTTTTTCAGTTTTTTTATCTAATTTCGTAAACTCTACAAAAAGTTAGACTAAGTTTACATGTCTATGGATTTTTATCTTATATCAGGAAAGTCCGAGATAAATGTGTATTCTCGCCCTTGTTTTTGAATGACCTTTTCAAACATACCTGCCTCTGATGCGCTTTTTAAATTGGCACAAAAAATCCCCCGCGCCGAATTGGTGCGGGGGATCAGGTCAGCGTACTCAGCTAGTAGTGGCTTATGCCTTTGCAACCTCGGTAAGGTTGGTAAGGATCTTGTCGTCCTTCTTATCCCACTTTGGAGCAGGACGGAAGAGCTGGAAGAGAATTGCTGCCAAGAAGGCAAAAGCAATAACAGTCCAGACACCGAAGGAACCAAGAACGAAGAACTCCCAGAACTGGTTGATGATAAGACCAACAATCCATGCAAATACGCACTGATAGCCAATAGCAAACCAGAACCACTTAGAGTCATTCATCTGACGACGGATGGAACCAACTGCAGCGAAGCAAGGTGCGTCAAGCATATTGAATGCAACAAATGCGCACATAGCACCAACGTGGAGAATACCGCCAGCATCGGTGAACATGCCTGCGAAGCCAGACCACATAGTAACGGACTTCTCGCTTGCATCACCAAGACCGTAAAGAACACCAAAGGTAGAAACAAGGTTCTCTTTTGCGATCAGAGCAGAGATGGAAGCTGCAGTTGCCTGCCAGTTTGCAAATCCAAGAGGAGCAAAGATAACGCCGATGAAACCACCAACAGCTGCAAGCAGGGAGAAGTCCATGACATTCTCAGGAGCGCCCTCAATGCCTGGAAGGTAACCAAAGACGCCGTTTGCGCCATCCCAGGTTGCCCAACCAAAGTTGGAAAGAACCCAGATACCAATAGCCGCTGCGAAGATGATGGTACCAGCCTTAAGGATGTATGCAGAGAAACGCTCCCAAACATGCATTGCCCAAGACTTGATAGAAGGCATGTGGTAATCAGGAAGCTCCATAACAAATGGTGCAGGCTCGCCCTCAAATGCCTTAGTCTTCTTCAGCATGACTGCAGAAATAACAATCATTGCAACGCCAAGGAAGTAGAAAGCAGGAGCAACCCACCAAGCAGAAGAGCCACCAATAAGAACACCCATAACCAAAGCAATGATTGGCTGCTTTGCGGAGCAAGGAATCATGGTGGTGAGCATTGCAGTCATACGGCGGTCCTTCTCGTTCTCAATGGTACGAGTAGAAAGAACGCCAGGAACACCACAGCCAGAAGAAATCAGAAGTGGAATGAAGGACTTGCCGGACAGGCCAAAGCGACGGAACACGCGGTCCATAACAAAGGCAACACGGCTCATGTAACCGCAGTCCTCAAGGAAGCACAGCATGACAAACAGAACAAGCATCTGTGGGATAAAGCCAAGGACAGAGCCAACGCCGCCGATAATACCGTCAACTACAAGGCTAGTGACAACGGGGCTTGCGCCAGCACCTGCAAGAGCACCGCGAGCAAGATCAGGAATACCTGGGACATACATGCCGTACTGGGAAGCATCTGGCTCAGTAGCAGCGCCTTCAACAGCAGTCTTAAAGCCAGCGGCAGTTACGCCACCAAGAGTCTGGAGTTCCTGACCCTCAGCAAGAATTGGCTTGCCGTCAGCATCAAGCTTAAGAGGATTGTCGTCAGTATCAACGAAGTTGCCATCCTCGTCATGAACTGGTGCGCTCAGAGCAACAACGTTCTTCTTGGCAGTCTCTGCCTCAAAGCTGGTGATAGCGTCAGAATCCCACTGTTTAGCTTCGATTGCAGCACGAACCTCAGTAGTATCAATACCAGCCTCGTCAGCTGCGTTGAGATAAGCGTCGATCTGGTCACCATAGTGATGAGAGTCAAACTCATCCTTTGCCTCATTGTACTCGGCATCGCCGATACCCATGAAGTGGAAACCCTTGTCAAACAGGTTATCGTTGACCCAGTCAGTTGCTCCCGTACCAACAGTAGAGATGGAGATGAAGTACACAAGAGCCATGATGATAACGAAGATTGGAAGACCGAGGATACGGTTAGTAACAACGCGGTCAATCTTCTCGGAAGTGGTCAGCTTCTTTGGAGCCTTCTTGACACAAGCTGCCATGACGCCAGCAATCCACTCATAACGGTCAGAAGTGATGATGGACTCAGCATCGTCATCGCGAGACTGCTCAACTGCAGCAATGATCTTCTCAAGCTCAGCGGTCTTCTCGGCAGAAAGGTTAAGAGGAGCAATTGCATTTGCATCGCGCTCGAAGACCTTAATGGAATACCAACGAGACAGAGTTGCAGGAGCAAGGCCCTCGATTGCAGTTGCAATCTTGCCAAGAGCCTCTTCAACCTCTGGGGTAAAGCACTTAACACCCTCAGCAGGAGTTCCCTCCTGACCGGCCTTAATTGCAGTCTTTACCAGAGTGTCAATGTTCTTGTTGCGAAGTGCGGAAACCTCAATAACCTCAACACCAAGCTGCTTGGAAAGCTCCTTGGTATCAATGACGTCACCGGACTCCTTGAGCAGGTCAACCATGTTAAGACCAAGGATAACTGGACGGCCAGCCTCAAGAATCTGAGTAGTCAGATAGAGGTTACGCTCCAGGTTGGTAACATCGAGAAGGTCAATAATGGCGTCTGGGCGCTCATTAATGAGGTAGTCACGAGATACCTGCTCCTCAGGTGAATAAGGAGACAGAGAGTAAATACCAGGAAGGTCGACAAAGGTGACGTCCTTATCGGTACGCCAATTTGCCTGCTTCTTCTCAACGGTAACGCCTGGCCAGTTGCCGACGTAGCCGTTTGAGCCCGTAAGCTCATTGAATAGGGTGGTCTTACCGCAGTTTGGGTTACCTGCAAGACCAATAATAGTCTTTTGTGCCATTAGGCTTCCTCTACCTTGTGAACGTCTACTACTTCAATGCTTGCAGCTTCATCCTTGCGGATAGAAAGCTCGTAGCCACGAACTGTGAGCTCAATTGGGTCTCCCAGTGGTGCTACTTTTTTGACGTAAACCTCAGTGCCCTTAGTAAGGCCCATGTCCATGATGCGACGTTTCACGGCGCCTACACCCTTTAGCGCAGCAACCGTGCAACTCTCCCCCACCTTAACTTCTTTCAGAGTTGCCATAACCTTCCTTTCATCGAAACACGTATTAAAAGCCGCGGGTTTTACCAGCAGCGCAATACAACAAAGTGTTTAGAGCGGAGAAACCATGATGTGCGACGACATCTGACGGTTCAGTCCAAGTCGTGCACCCTTAACGCTAACAATAACATCGCCGTTGACGCGTGAAATAACCTTTACCTCGGCGCCCTCAACAAAACCAAGTGTTGAGAGGTGCTGGCGAAGATCAGAAGCACCCTTAACCGTTACGATCAACGCAGTCTCTCCCTCACCAAGCATGGCAAGAGGAAGAACTGGACCAGAATTTGCAGGACCCTGTGAGGTCTTTTCTGTATCCATGCATCCCCCCAAAATAACGTAGGCAAACTAAGTTTGCTCTTTCGAACTTTTACTTCATTAGTATCAACTAAAAGTTAAGGTAATTCAACTTTCATTTAATAATTAAAGTAAAAATAAGGCGAGAAACTCTGTCTACCAGTGGTTTCTCGCCTTATAAATATTGCAACTTTATTTCAGGTAATACTAGTTTTACGTAAACATAAACATTTGTTTGCTCAAACTTATGGCAAGCGGTGTAACATCAGCCCGTATTCTGCAGACCTGCGGCAACACCAGACACGGTGCACAAAATCAAATACGTAATGTTTGCACGTTCCTCTGGAGTAAGCATGTCATCCCTTATACGAAGCTCAGACAGGGCATGCACCTGCGTAACCGAGAGAATATTAACAAATGGCAGACGCAGTCGGATAACAGGACCAAGCACACGACGGTTCTCCAGAGGCCACTTGTTTCCGGTGATAGCAAGCACCCACTTACGCGTGAGCGACATCTCGGAGAGAACCATCTCTGAAAGCTCAGGGCGATCACCCAGAGCCAGATAAAGCCTTGCAATACGAGCATCAATCTTGGAGATTGACATTTCAATGTTGTCGATAAACGTAGTGAACAGCGGCCACTCTTTATATGCCTCGCGGAGGCGTTCGATATCCCCTACTGCCTCGCAGGCACTGCCCAGTCCGTACCAAGCAGCCAGGTTGATACGAGCCTGTGACCAGGAGAAAATCCATGGAATAGCACGCAGGTCATCAAGAGACTTGGCGCCCAGGCCACGTTTTGCAGGTCTTGAACCAATGGGGAGAAGGCCAATCTCTGTCAGAGGGGTAACAACCGAGAACCACTCAGCAAAGCCATCGGAGTGAATGAGCTCCAAGAAACGCTGCTTGGATGCTTTATCAAGCTCAGATGCGAGCGAAGCAAACTTCACGTCTGTCTGGGTATTCTTCTGTTCAATAGAAGGTGCCATCTGAAGCAGTGTTGCTCCAGCAACGGACTCTACGTGACGGCGAGCAAGTGTTGGATCTCCATAGCGAGCAAAGATAACTTCTCCCTGCTCGGTAAGTTTAAAGCGACCGTTTACTGATCCCTTAGGTTGAGACAAAACAGCACGGTTTGCAGGACCACCACCACGACCAACAGCGCCACCACGACCATGCATCAAGATAAGGTCAATAGAGTTCTTCTCTGCCCATTCTGCCAAAGCAGCCTGAGTCTTATGCAGTACCAACGTTGCCGTAGTTGGTCCCTCGTCCTTTGAGGAATCAGAATAACCCAGCATAACCTCAAGCTTGCGGTCTGTCTGAGCAAGACGTGCCTGTACCTCAGGAAGCTGAATTACCTGGTCAAGTGTAGCAACAGCGTTCTCAAGGTCTTCAATTTGCTCAAAGAGCGGAATAACGTCTAGTACAGGAACGTCTTCTTCATTTGCAAACGCTAAACGTGCAAGCTTATAGACATTCTCAACATCCTGAGCAGACTGCGTAAACGAAATAATATAGCGGCGAGCAGCGTTAATGCCGTTCTTCTTTTGAATTGATCCAATGGAGCGGAAGGTATCCAACACTTCTTGCGTCATAGCATCAAGTTTGGCGGGTTTCTCGGCAGTTGATGGATGTGCTTCAATATCTGCAAGCGCACGCTTGTGCACCAAAGAGTGCTGACGGAACTCCATCTCTACCAAGTGGAAGCCAAAAGTTTGAGCCTGCCAGATAAGCTTCTGAACAGGACCGTAGGCAATACGGAAAGCCCCTGCTTGAGCCAGTGAATCCTGAATAACGCGCAGATCAGCAATAAACTCTTCAGCGTTTTGATACATCAGGTCAGCATTGCGCTCAATGGTGGCGCTGAGTCGGCCAGAAATGACGCGCATTGCCGCACGGTGCAACTCAGACCCAGCCTTATCAATAGCCCTAGAGGTCAGAGCTTGGCTCATTTCTACCTGCTGTGCCCAAAGATTGACAAGCGCAGGCGAAGCTGGAGTAGAAATACCATCAAGCGTCAAGCCTCGACTGACTTCCTTGGTAGCCTGAGCCAGTGCCTGCAGTACGTGTACACGGTACTTCTCGGCAACTTGGCGAGAAACCAGGGCGGTAACATTAGGGTTACCGTCGCGGTCGGAGCCAATCCAGCTACCTGGACGGAAAAATGGTGGGCAGGCAGGCGACACACAACCAGCGTTTTCTCCCAGCACCCAGTTATCAAAGCGGCGATATACCGAAGGAACCATCTCAAAAAGGGTGGTATCAAAAATGTTGAGGACAGTATCTGCCTCCTCCAAAGGAGTTGGCTTTTTATGACCGATAGGAGACGTACGGAATAGGCCGTCAATCTCTTGCAGCATGCGACGCTCGTTTTCCACACGAGCAGGACCACCAAGCCTCTGACGCTCATCAAGAAGCTCTGAGATGGTACGGATTCGGCGCTCAACGTTTTTACGACGAGCCTCAGTTGGGTGCGCGGTAAAGACGGGGTGGAACTCAAGACGATTAAGACGTGCTTTTGCCTCTTCTTCACCGCACTCGTCAATAAGCTGTCTATATGCAACGGTTATCTCATTGATAGGGTCTTCTGCAGAAGATGGATCAACAGAAGCCTCACGAGAACGCAGGCTGGTAACACGATAATTCTCTTCACAAAGATTTGCTAAGTGGAAGAAAGTTACGAATGCACGCATGAGAAGCACGGAGTCTTCCATGCTTAGGCTGTCAATGGTAGAAGCAAAACGCAGAAAAGCATTAAGTGATTCCTTCTCTGAATCTACTTTGAGTACCGCATTGATTGCCTCAAGCAGCAAAGGTGCGCGAGTTGTAGACAAATCATCTGGTCCAGCTTTAATTGCCTCAACCAACAACGTGTCAAAACTAGTAAGAAGATCTGGATTGTACTCAGCAAGCACTTTTCTTACCAAACGCAAAAAGAAGGTAAGGTTATCGCGCAGAGGAGCTGGCGCTTTAAGCGCTTGAATAAGGGTACGAGCAGCAGCAATCTCATTCCCGCGTCGTTCAAGAAGCGACTGAGCTACTTCAGGAGTTGTTGCACCATCGATGGGTTTCTCGTCAAAAGAAGCATTGCTGGACTCTAGATTTGAATCTTGAGAATTGCCTGCCATGCTCATCCTTTCCCACATGACTCTGAATACGTACTATCTACCATACCCTTTTGTAACAATCTTCGCACGATTGTTTGTCAATCTGTTACCTAATGTACATCGTGGACTACAATCGATATAACAAATAAAAATTGATATATCAAAGTTTCTGACCGCGCTAAAGAAGATCTTAGGTTTTACATGCTCAATCCATTCAAGAAAAGTCGTACTGCGTACAACAATTCTTCCGTACATAAGCAGGTAGAGCGTCTTCGCACACCTCGCTATGAGCTTGATGACTCGCGCACAAACGGGGGTCAACCTGGCATTGTGGTTACATGGTGGACCAGGCTTCTCTCTGCCGTGGTCTCTGGCGATATTGCTAATCAAGACGAGCAATACTTGGCACATCAAACGTCCCAGGATTATCTTTTCAATGCACTTGGACAAGGTGCCTGGGGTGCACTTTTCCCGCTTTTAACAGTTGTTTGCTCTCAGCTTGTTGGCATTGAGCAAGCAGGTCTTTTCTCCATGGCATTTGTTGTGGCAACACTTTTGTTATTCATTGCCCAATACGGTGTTCGCACGTATCAAGTTTCCGACATAGCTGAACAACGTAGTTTTTCTGATTACCAGATTCAACGCGCAGCTACTGTTGTTGTCATGGTACTAGCAGGTCTTATTTGGTGCTTCTTTAAAGGGTATACCGAGCCCATGTTTTCTATCTGCACGGGAGCTTTGCTCTTTAGGGCAGTTGACGGTATGGCTGATGTCTACGAAGGTCGTCTTCAGCAAAAAGACAAACTCTACCTCGCAGGACTCAGTCAGGCTCTTAGGTGTAGTGCCAGTTTTATTCTCTTTACTGTTGTGTTGTTTGTTACTAGAAATCTTGTATGGGCAAGCTGGAGCATGGGCATTTGTGCCCTTATCACCCTGCTATTTGTTTCTGCTCCCCTAGCCATTCTTGAGACCGATAAAAGCGTGCGCATCAAACTTGCAAACATTAAAGATATTTTTGTACAGTGCTGGCCTCTCTTTTTAGCACTTTTCCTCTACAACCTTATTGACTCGCTGCCAAAGTTTGCCATGGAAGGCACGCTTTCTTACAGCAATCAGTTGTACTTCAACGCACTTTATTTCCCAGCTCACACTATTTTGATGATCTCTACGCTCATCTACAGGCCACAGCTCTTCAAACTTGCTAGTTTGTTAGAAACCTCAATTCATAATCCCGCTAATAAGAAACGCTTTGGCGTAATTGTACTTGCAATGTTTGGAGCCATTGCTGTGGTCACCATTAGTACCGCTGCATTTGTCGAGTTCATTGGCATTCCTCTTAACGGCTTCTTATATGGCGTTGATTTTGAGCAATATCGTGGACTTGCACGCATTATGGTGGCCACGGGTGGACTTTGTGCTGCGATCGACTTTTTGTACCAGCTCATCACCATCATGCGAGTTCAAAAAGCCGTTACGCGCGCTTACCTCATTTCATTTGCTGTATCCATCCCCATTATCTGGATGATGGTCAGCTTTACTGGCCTTAACGGCGCAGTTATTGGCAGCTTCTCATCCATCCTTATCCTCTTCTTGCTGCTCATCAGCGAATACGCCGTAGCACGTATGAAAAACTAGCAAAACAATTGATGCTCAAACGCAAAACCCCTCTGCTCCATACGTTGGAACAGAGGGGTTTTAATGCATATAGCGAGAAACCCGTCTGCTAGAGGGGTTTCTCGACAATGAGCTTAGAAGGAGCAAGCGCCGCCGATAGTGCAAGCAGCTGCAGCGGAACCATCGTCTGAGTCATCGTTTGAACCAGAAACATGGAAGACCTCGGAGAGGTAGTTGATGATGTCGCCGGACTCATACATTGCCTTGCCGTCAATGAACAGACATGGAACCTGACGCTTGCCGCCTACCTCAATGAGGCGCTCGCGAGCTGCATCATCAGCAACAATGTCATGCATAGGAAGCTCGATGTTGTTCTGCTCCATGAAGGACATAACCTTGTGGCAGTATGGGCAGGTTGGCTTATAGAAAAGCTCGAGATTCTGAGTAGCCATAAAAACTCCTTTGTTAGTAATTACTACTACTTTGTCTATACCCACCACAGTGCAGTTGTTTCACATGGATTTGGTTGTAGAGGCTAAGTCGGAGAAAACTCTAGAAAAATCGATATCAAGCATGTCATATAATTCTTCATAACTCTTTTTTGCTTCTTCAGGAGCGTCGTCTTTAATGTGATATCCGCGACCATCTTCAAAAAAGAAATCATCGATACCTTCATCTTCTGGCGTTGTATACCAATCGCGATTACTTAAGAAGTACGGAGGTTCAGGAAAAGTCATAATTATCCAATCAGCCACAACTTTTCTAATTTTGTACAAACTATCGTATAGCGCTAGTTTACTCGTACGTAATGAAAACTGCTTAACAGAAGCAATAAGCGGCCGCTCGCGGCATAAAAATAGCCGCACAAGGCGGCTATTTAATAGTTGATGGTGCCAGCAACCAGGATCGAACTGATGACCCCCGCTTTACGAGAGCGGTGCTCTACCAACTGAGCTATGCCCCCGTTCTTGGTGGGTCTGGGAGGACTTGAACCTCCGACCCCACGCTTATCAAGCGTGTGCTCTAACCAGCTGAGCTACAAACCCGGATTCTCTTCTTAAGCGAATCTTGTCTTCACTCAAGCTTTTCT
>JABZHK010000169.1:0-2353 GCA_015258885.1 Atopobium sp. | reverse complement strand
TCTCTTTTTCCTGCGTAAGTAGAGAGGAATTCAGCATAGCTTTCATCTTGAGAAAGCTCCCTAAGTACTTCTTCAATAGATATGTTGACCAGTTGATTTCTGGTCATGTCGTCAATGATTTCAAACTCAGGATCAAGATTCAAATCAAGTGCATGAATCTTTAAGATTCTGCTGCACATGCCGTGGATGGTACTAATCCATGCATCATCGACCTGCAACGCAGCGCTATGAAGGCCTTCTTTTTCTAAAGCTTCCCTAACGCGTTCCTTAATTTCTGTAGCCGCGGCATTGGTAAACGTAATAATCAATGCCTGGTCAAGACTACTCAGGTACGGCTTTCCGTCAGCTCCCGAACCTTCTTTTAAAGCCCACACAATTCTCTGTGTAAGCGTAAAAGTTTTTCCTGAACCAGCACCTGCTGCAACAAAAAGAGGTTTATCAAGCGTCTTGATGGTCTTCTCTTGACCAGGCGTATAACGTGTGTCAGCCATAGTAGCTTACCTCCTCTTGTCACACAGTTTTACTGGACAATACCTACATGCATCCTTATCGCAAGGATTGGCTCGAACATCTCCAGAAAGCATGGCTTGAACCTTCTGAGCAATTAAATTCTCCCAAGCGTCCAAGTAGTCTGCAAACTCTGCAGAATTTTGAGACACAACCATAACTGCCTGGTCCCTGAGCTTTTTATCTTCTGGATGCATATTCCAAATGTGTTCTGTTGCCGCTTCTGTTGCCATGCCCGCAAGAGCAAATGAAGGCTTATCTTTTTGCTCTTTGGTGCCCAAATAAATTGCAGCAACTGGATCAAGCTCATACTTGGTAAGCTGTTTTCTCATAATCTGAGCATATATTGCAGACTGTACATGCCTTGGCAGAATCTCTTTTGAGAGTTCACTATCAAGACTTAACTTTGCTGAATAAGCCTTTAAGTCATTTGTGTTCTTATGCTTGTAGTCAATGATAAGTGCCTGACCATGGGCATTTACATCTACACGGTCAATCGAACCGGTGAATTGAGCACCTGCATACTCAACAACGTTTTCTTCTCTACCAAAACGAAGCTCAAAGAATCTGGGTTGATAGCCAACAAAGTGCGAAGCTTCAAACTCGAGAAGATTCTTAAGATTTTCTCGAATATTCTCAACCTGTTTTCTTTCTTGAATGCTATGCGGAATGAGTTCATTTGAAGATGCTCGATTAATATTGTTGAACTGTTCATCCCACACCTGAGCAAAACAGGTATCTAGCACCTGCTTTGCGTGGTCTAAGTTGTCAGATGTAATCCTAGAGCCAGCAATGTCTTGCAGAAGCATAGGCTCAACTGCAGAATCAACCTCAGCAACATCGCAACCAAGTGCTTCTGCTAAAAGTGTTGCGTGTGTTAGCTCTAGCACACGATGGATAAAGGTACCCATCTGCATTGGAGCAAACTCAGTGTCTACCTGCGAAATTTTGATACGACGTTGTGTAAACCATTTGTAGGGACACTCAAGATACGTCTCAATCTGAGAAGCAGAAAGAAGCGGAAGTCCTTCTCGCGAGACCTCTATAAGACCCTGTAATTCCTGCTCAAGAGTCTCCCTCGTCAAATGACGCGGGAGTACCACAATGTTTTTGAGTTTAGGATCAATCTCACCAGATTCGATTGTTGGAAGTTCTGCAACACGTTCTGGATTTGAGGCTTGAGGTAACAGATTTACCAGCACCTCTTCTTCTCCGCGCACAAGTCCTGTCTTCTTTGCATAGTCTTTTGGATAGCATGCTTTGACTTCACTGAGAGCTACTGCATTAAAGACATCTTTTTGCTCGACCTTCTCAAATGCAACGCTGGTAGAAGCGGTTGTAAGTGCCGTATAAAAATCTCTTTGATATCGTGCAAACTCTGATACCTTAGGCGTTTTACTGGCATGGCGAATAAACTCCTGCAATGCACCGTCGGACGCTTTAACACCAAAATTCAGCGTATCCATACCCTGGAAAATGACGGTATCAAACATATGTGGCTCAAAAGAATGAGCTTGGCTTACAGGGGCGATTAGCACCTGAATATCAGACTTAATACCATTAGAAACAGGCATCATGACCGACTGATCTTTGCAAAGGTCAATAAATGATTTAAGTGTCTGAGGAGTGAGTTTTAATCCTGCCTCATGGAGCTCCTGTGCAGAAGAAACAATCTTGCTCATTACCTTAAGCGACTCTTGGTTTTGAAGAAGCGCCTCCTCAGACTGAGCCGCCTCTGACTGCTCATCGGATGCTTCTGCAGAAAGGTATTCGATTATGCGCTGAGCTGCAGAACCAATTCTGCCCAGCTCAAGACTCTTGATAGTCTCTGCACACAGTCGCGAAC
>JABZHK010000168.1:0-2380 GCA_015258885.1 Atopobium sp. | reverse complement strand
ATTAAGAACATGTCGATTCTTCGGCAGAACCTACCAAAACTGCGCTATTTTGTGCGCCAGGCCTAAAAGCCAACGCTAACACGCTATAGAATCATAATCACCCGCATATGAACTGCCTCCCATTTCTTGGACATAAGAAATGGGAGGCAGTTCACAGTGCACGTAAAGGGCAACTATCCCAGCAACGAAAGTACTTCTCGCTTGGCAGCCAAAAACGCTGCGCTCAAGTCAAATGATGCCAGGTCAGTAGCTTGACCAGCGCCTTTGCCAGAGTCTGCCTTCTCCGCATCAGCGCAGCCCTGTGGCTCAACAACGCCCACGATCTTGGTTACCACGCCCTGCGCGGGACTGCCCGCCATTACGTAAATGCGAGAAGCCATGGCAACCGCCTCATCAACGTCGTGTGTGATCACCAGTACCGAGAGGCCAAACTCCTTTACAGAAGACATGAGCCACGCACGCATTTCTCGCCGTGTGAGGGCATCAAGTGCCGAGAAGGGCTCGTCCAGCAGCATAATGTCTGAGCCAATGAGTGCCGTGCGCAGGAACGCAACGCGCTGTCTCATGCCGCCTGAGAGCTCGTGAGGCCAGCTTTGTGCCACGCGCTCAAGTCCACCGCGTTCCAGCATTTCCTGGGCCCGTGCGCGTGCCTCAGAGCGTGAGACGCCCTTCAGCTCAAGCGGAAGCGCTACGTTGTCGATAATGCGCTTGCTTGGGATGAGCAAATCCTTCTGGAGCATGTAGCCGATGTGTCCCGGGTGCCCCGTGACGTCAGAGCCATGCAGCAGCACCCTGCCCTCTTGTGGTTCCAGAAGTCCCGCAAGTGCGTGGAGCAACGTTGTCTTGCCGCAGCCCGAGCGACCAACAAGACAGGTAATAGTACCAGGCTGCAGCTCAATCGAGATATCCTGAGCAACTACCTGACCATTTCCCCAAACCAGCGTAAGGTGGCGTGCTTCAAGTGCTGGCGCGTCCTGTTGCGTCTCGCATGCAGGTGCAGCTCCTAGGCTTTTCTCGCCAGAAGCGTCCATAGCAGCGCCTTCTGTTATGTCAGTAAGCTTCTTATCCAAGGTACTCACTAGTAAATCCTGCGGATGGATCAATCTTATTCTCTAGCAGCTGCTGGTTATTGAGCCAGGTGTAGAAACGCTGCCAGCGAGCAGAGTCAATAACACCCCACTTCTCAGCGTCGTCAATGTACTTAGCAGCCAAGAACTTCTGAGAGGCTTTAACCAGGTCAGCGTCAAGTTCTGGAACAGCTTTGAGCAGAATCTCTGCCGCCTCATCTGGATTAGAAACGCAGAATTCGTAACCCTTTCTTGCAGCGCTCAAGAAGGCCTTAACAGCATCTGGATTCTCTTTTGCAAAACCATCGTTTACCGCAATAACTGGTGTGTAAAAGTCAAAGTTTTGATCAATAGCTGCAAAGGCAAAATAGTTGTACGCAAAGTTCTGAACACGAGCGTTTTGAACAGCCCACTGCTCATATACCCAAACAGCATCAAACATCTTTGCTTTTAAGCCTGATACCTCGTCATCTACCTCATAAGGCACCATCTTAAGAGTTGAAGGGTCTCCACCGTCAGACTCCATAACAGACCTGATAGTAGCCTGTTCAACAGGGAGATTCCATGTTGCGTAAGTGCGGTTATTAAGGTCTCGTGGGCGAACAATGTGATCCTCTTCACGGCTCATAATGCCCGAAAGATTGTGCTGAATGATAGCAGCCACCGCAGTATATGGCAGCGGATTAGAAGACGAGAGGCTGTTAGCAATATAGTCCTGGTAGGTAACGCCCATCTGAGCGCCACCCGCACCAATCAGCGCGTCTGCACCGTCAGCAGGCGGCTGCTGAATGGTTACCTTGAGACCAGCTTGGTCAAAGTAGCCCTTCTCCTGAGCTACATAAATGCCGGTGTGATTGGTGTTTGGAGTGTAATCCAGGGCAAACGTAATATCCGTGGTACCGCCGTTTTTCTCGCCAGCGCCCTTATTACTGTTGGACGGAGCAGACGGTTGCTCAAGCGAGCAACCTGCACAAAGTCCCGCTGTCGAGAAACCTATCGCAGCTAGAAAGCCTTTTCTTGTCAAACTCTTGCAATCAGATACGTTCATGCGGTTAATCACTTCTTTCTTTGAACCAGTTGAGATTAGTGCGCAGATCCTCCACTGTCTTGAGAGGTATCCCAAGGCAGTGCACGTTTTTGGACAAGTTCTACAAGCTTCATCAACACCAGCGACAATGCAGACACCACCACAATTGCCGCAAACATCCTGTCGTACGCAAATGCTTTTCTGACGCGCGTCATGTACACGCCAAGGCCAGCATCGCCACCCAGCCACTCTGCAATTACTGCGCCAATTACGGCGTAGGTCACGC
>JABZHK010000167.1:0-2399 GCA_015258885.1 Atopobium sp. | reverse complement strand
GCCTGAGTGGAAGCGTCGGTCAACGCGGCGCCGGCGGACTCGGAGTCAGCAAGCTCGCAGTCAGCGAGCGCGCCGTCGATGGCCAGCTGGTAGAGCACCTCAGTTTGCTGAGGGTTGGTCTGGTAGAAACTGGTTGGGCCAATCTCAAACGTGCAGCCCAAAAGCTTGTCGCTCATAGACGTTGAGCCCCAAAGCAGACGGGTTTCTCGCCCTAAGATTGCATTGGTGCGCTTCTGGTTGACGTTCAAGAAGATGCTGGTCAGCTCGGGGTGCGCCTTGCGAAGCGCAGCAATAAATTCCTGCTCATGAGGCAGGTGCTGACCGTTGACCACCAGTACCAGCATGACGTCGTCAGTGGCATATCCGCAGCGAACCACGCCATGGCGAAGTGCTCCCTTGCCGCGATCCTCCTGGTAGGCGTGAATGTTGAACTGGCCAGCAAGATACGCCACATCGTTGAGGATAGCGCGAGCTCGACCGTCTTCTACCAGGCATTCCTTTGAAGCAATAATTTTGTGCGTTCCGCTTGCGTAAAAACCGGAGCGAACCGTGCGGCCTTTACCCGGCGCAAACGGCGTCGCTGCCTTGTGGCGATACGCCAGAGGCTCGTCCATACCACGGATAGGCTCGATAGTTACGTTATTGATGCTTGCCAGCGGGGCGAGAAGTTCTTCTACCTGCGTTTGCTTGCGTTTAAGTTGGATAGGATAGGGGACCGAAAGCCATTCACAGCCTCCGCAGCTACGCGCAATAGAGCATGTTGGTGTCTTGTATCCCATAGTTCCTCTCCAAATCTTGGGTTACTACTATACCGTTTGCGGGCTTAAATGGCACGTTGAGGGGATTGTTGTATCTAATATGTTTCATTTTTTGTATCGTTTCCCGTTTACCTAGAAAACCGTTAAGCTAACAGGCACAGTATTTTGTCGAGACAAAAGAGGTGGACTATGGCTCTCATCAGCAAAATTGGTATTATCGGCGCTAATCATGTTGGCGCACATGTTGCAAACGCCCTACTTTACCAAGGGCTTGCAACTGAGCTCTACATTAGCGACACAAATGAGGTCCTCTGCAAGGCTCAGGTAAACGACCTGCTGGACGCAATGCCATTTTATCCACACCCTGCTCGCGTTTTTGAGCTTGATGACCGTTACGAGGAGCTTGCTGGTTGCGACATTATCGTTAACGCTGCAGGTCATGTAGCTGCTGCTGCGGGCAACCGCGATGGCGAGCTCTTTGTTACCACTGACGAGGCCAAGAAGTTTGCAAAGCGCATCGCAGATGCTGGCTTCGATGGCGTTTGGGTCAACATCGCAAATCCCTGCGACGTTGTTACCACTGAACTTCAGTATCTGACCGGCGCTGATCCAAATAAGGTTATCGGTTCCGGCACTACGCTCGACTCCGCTCGACTCCGCCATGCTCTTTCCGGCGCTACCGGCTATCCAGCATCTTGCATCAACGCTTGGATGCTCGGCGAGCATGGCAACGGCATGTTTGCTTGCTGGTCACATGTCTCCATTGGCTGCCTCACCCTCGACGAAGTTGCAGCTCAGACGGGCAAGACCTTTGACCTCCCAGAGCTTGAGCAGGCTGGTCGCATGGGTGGATACGTTACCTACAGCGGCAAGCAGTGCACCGAGTACTCCATTGCAAACGGCGCCGTCGAGGTCATCAAGGCTATTGTCCACGACACCAAGCTGATCACGCCAGTATCCACGCTGCTCAACGACGTGTATGGCGTTTCTGGCTTCTACTCTTCACTTCCTGCGGTTATCGGCGCCAATGGTGTCGAGAAGGTCTTTGTGCCCGAGCTCTCCGACTCCGAGATTGAGGCATGGCGCAAGTCTTGCGAGCACGTCAAGGGCAACATCGACCAGCTCGGCTGGCTTGAGGTAGACGCTCGTATTGACTAGCGCGCCGCGGGCTGCGTGCCGGCTTCGGGTTCTGACGGGCGCGAGCAGCACCTGTGAGCATAGCCTGCGAGCAGGCGATATTGCACACCGAACACACCTTGGGGCTTCTCCCGGGGTGTGTTTTTTGTCGATTGAGCGTCTTCCTGTCATCTTTTGATTGCCCTCTGGTTGCGAGCCTGAAAAGTACATCATGTCTGAGTAAATTTGCTCAGACATGGCGAGAAAAACCGGCAAAACACTCAGACTTGGTACACTTTTCCGGCAAATCGTTCAGACTTGGCGAGAAAATCAGGCTCTATGGGAACGACCGTGAAAACCAATTCTGGATCCAAAAGTCACGTCACAAAAGGCCCGCCTGAAAAGTGCAAAGAATCTGTATTTGAGCCACCGATTCTTTTGCAAAATCAGGCAAATCCACAGATTCTTTAACGTTTTCAGGCAAAATTTACAGATTCTTTGTAGAAATCAGGCGTCATCCAGGCG
>JABZHK010000166.1:0-2452 GCA_015258885.1 Atopobium sp. | reverse complement strand
CTCTAACGCATGACCTTCTCCGCTCCGTTCTTGATTCTCTGGATGCAGATATTAAAAGCGTACGCATTGTGGGCGTCCGCGGCACCACGTTCTTCTCGCAAATTGAGCTCATCTCTAAAGAGGGAGAGCATATTTACGTGGACGCTCGTCCGTCCGATGCAATTGCGCTGGCAGTAAGAACAAACGCTCCCATCTTTGCTGACGAGAGCGTTCTAGAAATTGCTGCCGCTCCAGACTTTACTGATGTCGAGAAGGACGTTCAGGCCCAAGAGCTTGAGGATTTCCACCAGTTTATTGAGGATGTCTCTCCTGAGGATTTCTCATAAGTCCTGCTCTAGAGCGGATTTTAGTGACATTGGTACATTTTCTTCCCTATACCAAACTCCAGGCTGTGTGGTCGGTGTGGAGTAACTCATGTGCGCGCTTGGACCCACGTTCTCCAAGATAGTTGTCATAACAGGCAATAATCATAGGGTTCTCGTGGCAGAATCTGACTTGGGCGTCTTTGTCTAACGTGCGCAAAACCTTCATTCTGTCTGGAACACTATTGCATCCATCGTGAATTGGCTGTCCACCGCCGCCAACACATCCACCAGGACAAGCCATCACTTCAACAAAATCGTATGATGCAGTTCCTGCTGAAATTGCCTCCAGCAGCTCAGAAGCGTTCTTTAGTCCATGCGCGATGGCTATGCTGAGCTTTTTATCAGGTAATTCAAAGGTCGCCTCTCGCCAGCCCTTCTCGCCACGAATGGTTTCAAACGTATCTACGCTTGGATTTTCTCCAGTAACAAAGTTGTAGGCACTTCGGAGCGCCGCCTCCATAACACCACCTGTGGTGCCAAAGATGGTGCCTGCACCAGATCCAAAGCCCAGAGGCGTGTCCAGCGGTTCTTCCGCGATTTGTGTCACGTCGATGTGAGCAGCTTTGATCATGCGGCAAAGTTCTCTGACCGTAAGAACGGTATCAACATCTTGGTTCTGACCATTTGCACTGTTCATTGACGGATACGCGGCTTCTTCTTTCTTTGCTATGCAGGGCATGACAGAAACCGAGTAGATATCTTTTGAGTCAACTGCCAGGGCTTCCGCATAGTAGCTTTTTGCAATAGCACCAAACATTTGCTGAGGAGACTTAGCGGAAGATAGCTGTGGTAAAAACTCTGGATAGCGAGCTTTTACAAACCTTACCCAACCAGGACAGCACGAGGTAAACAGCGGAAACTTATGATCTTTTCCGTCAGTGAGCATGTGGATAAGCTCAGTTGCTTCTTCCATGATGGTAAGGTCCGCTGCAAAATCAGTATCAAAAATGTAATCAAAGCCAATCTTTCTTAGGCATGCCGCTAGGCGCTCTACCGTTGCTTCTTCTCGAGGCAATCCAAGTTCTTCTCCCCATGAAGTTCGCACAGAAGGAGCAATTTGAATGAGCGTTATCTTCTGCGGGTCATCGATTGCTTTTAGCACACGCTCGGTATCGTCGCGCTCTCTCAGTGCGCCTGTTGGGCAGTTCACCACGCACTGACCGCAAATGACGCAACCAGACTCTTGAATGCTCTTTTTGCCTCGAACGTTGATGGATGCGTGAATGGTCCTGTTAGAGATATCCCATACACCAAGTGTCTGGACCTTCTCGCACACCTGAATACATCTAAGGCACTTGATGCACTTATTGTTGTCACGAATGAGTGGGAACGCCGTATTCCATTCCTCGTTAGGAAGCTTCTTTTCGTAAGGCTTTGAGTAAATTCCCAGGTCATTTGCAAGAGTCTGCAGCGAGCAGTTCTGTGAACGAACACAACTAGTACATTCAGAATCATGTTGAGAAAGCAGAAGTTGCACGTTTGTCCTGCGAACTTCTCGTGCCTTTGCACTGTTTGTCTTTACCACCATACCTTCAGCAACAACGGTGGTACAGGATGCCACAAGATGATCTGCACCTTCAACCTCAACCGCACAAACGCGGCAGCCTCCTACCTCGTTTATGTCCTTGAGAAAACATAAGGTGGGGATTGCAAGTCCAACGGAGCGAGCGGCGTCCAAAATAGTTGTGTTTTCAGGAACGGAGAGTTCAAAGTCATCAATTATGAGATTTACCATTGGTGATTCCTTCCCCCTCTGAAGGCACCATAGCCAAAGTGATCGCAACGCAAACAACGAGATGCTTCTTGGTGAGCCTCTTCTTCGGTCAGACCAATCTCAACCAAGTTCCAGTCATGCACGCGCTCGGAAGATTCTCTTTCTTTCATCTCACAGCGACCGCACTGCCTGAGCCCCTTAATCTTCAGCGATGGAAGCTCCACATTGAGGGTGACTTTGTGATCGCACCCAAGCGAGTGATCAATATTTGCAGCAGCAACTTTACCTGCCTCAATGGCTTTAATGACCGTTGAGGGTCCAGACTTGCAATCTCCACCCGAAAACACGCCCGGGAAGCCCTCAATAGAGCCAT
>JABZHK010000165.1:0-2487 GCA_015258885.1 Atopobium sp. | reverse complement strand
TCAGCATACAGAGACTCAAGAAGCGCTTGAGAGACAACCAGAACGATCTTCTCGTCAAACAGTTTTTTAACAACAAGGTCATATAATCTGGAATTGACGGTTGCAACAATCAAGTCAAGCTGGCCTTCAGATAGCCACTCAACAAGCTCGTCATTCTCGCCCTCATCAAGCTCAATGGAGATATTTGGGTGCAATTTTTGGAAAGCAGCAATGGAGCGCGGCATGATGATGTGACCTCGTGTAGCAGTGACACCAACACGCAGACGACCTCGCTCGTTGCCTGCAATATCAAGAAACTCTTGATCCATAGCGCGGCGCTGAGCCTGGAACCTACGGGCATAACGTAAGAACTCTTCTCCCGCAAACGTGAGCGACAGCGGGACCGTACGTTCTAGCAGCTTAGAGCCAAGCTCTTTTTCTGCTGTCGCAATATTTGCCGAGAGCGTTTGCTGCGTTACGCTCAGGCGTTCAGCCGCCTTGGTGAAACTCTTTTCTTCTGCAACGGCAACAAAATAATCCATGGTTTGAAAGTTCATTTTTGCTCCCACTGTATTACAAAAATTACTTGTAATTATAACCATTGAAAACAGTTGGACTTCAACTTTTTAGTTGCTTACTCTATTTACATAAGAAATTCGTTTGGAGTGGATGCATGGTAGAGCTAATAGTACTAAGTGCCTTTGCGGTGATGCTCATCGTAGGCACAGCCCTATCTTTCCCTCTTACCTCTATCTTGACCATTGGTTTCTTCCTCTTTTTTGGTTACGGACTCTCTCGCAAAATCTCTGCAAAAAAGCTTCTTTTAGCAGCCTTTGAATCTGTTTGGGAAGTTAAAACAATTATTGTGCTGTTTGCTGTTGTAGGCGCTATGAGTGCAGCATGGCGAGCAGCTGGAACCATTCCAGAGATTGTCAGCATTTCTGCTTCTCTTATTTCTCCTTCTGTCTTTATTCTGGCAACCTTCTTACTCTGCACCATGATGTCCATGCTTTTGGGCACCGCATTTGGCACCGCAGCAACCATGGGTATCATCTGCATGTCTATTGGTAAGGCAATTGGAGCAAGCGAGTTCTTTATTGGTGGCGCTGTTCTTGCAGGTAGCTACTTTGGCGATCGTTGCTCCCCTATGTCTACCAGTGCAATCCTTGTTTCCCAGCTCACCGATACCAATCTATCCAAGAACATTAACCGTATGCTTCGTACCAGCGTGGTGCCTTTTATTGCTGCATGTGTTATCTACGTGGCTTGGGACTTCTTCATGGCAAACACGGGAACTATTCCCGACATTACTGGTCTTCTGAGCCGTTCCTTTAGGCTTTCTTTGATTTCGCTTACACCAGCACTTCTTGTAATTGTTTTCTCGCTTCTTAAGGTTGATGTCATTGTGACCATGGCATCCAGCCTGGTGCTTGCCTGCATTCTGTGTGTCACCATCCAGCGAGTTCCGCTTGCAGATCTGCCAGTCATTCTGCTCTTTGGCCTTCGCGCTCCAGGAGCTACCGTTGCAAACATGGTTAATGGCGGCGGCGTTTTCTCCATGATGAACGTCTTGACAATCGTGACCATTTCCTCAAGCTACGCTGGTCTTTTCCAGACAACTGGCTTGCTTCGTCGTATGTGCCAGCTGGTAGCTGACCTCTCCGATAACTCCACGCCTTTCTTTGGCGTTCTGATTACCAGCATGTTTACCTCAATGGTTTCTTGCAATCAGACCTTGGCAATTATGCTGACAAACGATCTGTGCGAGAACGCAGAAAACTCTTCAAGCGCCCTTGCTTTGGATATCGAGAATAGCGCTGTAATTCTTGCTCCTCTGGTACCGTGGTCCATCTCAAACATCTCGGTACTCTCTGCAATTGGCGCACCTTCAATGAGTCTTCTAGCTGCAAGCTTCCTCTATTTGCTGCCTCTTTGGACTCTGGGAATTTCTCTGTGGCTCCATCGCCGCCCAGCAAAGATTGACGGTCATCGTGCTCGTTGGCTTGGCCTTACCTCTGACGATGTCCGTAGCTGCTCTTGGCCTCGCGTACAGGACGAAGACACAACGGATACGACGGCAAGCCTTCCTGCTGTAAAGGTTGCTTAACAAAACAAACCCTCCCGAGTCACATACTCGAGAGGGTTTACATGTAACTGTTAGAATCCGTCAGCTATTACTGTCTTGCTTTTACCTCAGCAACAAGCTGATCAGCAGGCACCTGTACCTGTTCGTGAGACTCCATATCACGAAGAGTTACTGCACCAGCCTCAACCTCATCTGGACCAATGACCACGCACAGCGTTGCGCCCATCTTATCTGCCTGCTTAAACTGAGCCTTCAGCGAACGACCAGTACGATCAGCCTCGCATCTAATACCAGCCTCACGCAATGCCAGCACGGTATCAAATACAACAGGAGCCTGCTCAGCACCTGCACAAGCAACATACACGCAGCTTGGAGCCGCAGGTTCAGCTGCAACATCAAGAGCCTCCAGCGCCAGCATAATG
>JABZHK010000164.1:0-2493 GCA_015258885.1 Atopobium sp. | reverse complement strand
GTCTATTCATGTATAAGCATATTAGATGCAGTTTATGCATAGATATGCATATCAGGTAGTGTGAGCGCCTAGCTGTCTGGCTATCTTGATTAGAAACATATCGATTCTTCAGCAGAACATAAGAAAGCTGCGCTATTTTGTGCGCCAGGCCTAAAAGCCGACGTTAATACGCTTCAGAATCATAATCACCCACATATGAACTGCGTCCCAAAACTTGGACATAAGAAATGGGAGGCAGTTCACTTTGACTTAGATGGCAGTTCTCAATTGTTTTGGTAAGAATTTAGATTCTGTAAATAATTTATAATTCAGCGCATGCAAGCATGCAATGAGGGTATAGTATGCCTTAGCTAACAAATTGAGGAGTATCTGTATGAGTCCTATTGATATTTTGGTTGTCCTTATCGTCATTGCTCTTGTTGCTCTTTGTGTCCGCTCTCAACTTAAGGGCGCAAAAGAGGGTTCTTGTTCTGGATGCTCTTCATCCAGCAGCTGTGGTACTCATCACGGTGGAGACGGTCACTGTGGTGTTGCTCAGAAAATGATTTCTGACGTTGATAAGGCTTTTGACGCTTAATAGGTCAATTGTCACAATTTCATTAACAATTTTTACCATTCACCCGGTTTCAGGGAAGTGGAAACATAGCCGTAACAAGAATGTGTCATGGTAGTTACGATTCCAGTTTTCTGACCCGGGAGGACCGTATGAGTACGGATAAGAAAATTGACTATATTCTTCGCACGGTAGAGGAACGAGACGTTCGCTACCTGCGTCTTTGTTTTACCGATGTACTCGGCGGATTAAAGGCTCTCTCCATTTCCCCCGAGGAGCTAGAAGAGGCTTTTGTTGAGGGCATTGGTTTTGACGGCTCCAACGTTGACGGCTTTGCTTCCCAGGAGCAGTCCGATCTTCTCGCGTTCCCCGATGCAGATACGTTCCAGATTCTTCCATGGAAGACAGATGACGGTGTAGTTGCAAACGTATTCTGCGATATTCAGACTCCTCGACGTGAGGCTTTTACAGGCGATCCACGCCTTGTACTGAGAAATGCTTTTATCAAGGCAGAAGACCTTGGCTATGTTGCAAATGTTGGCCCTAAGCTTGAGTATTTTTATTTTGTGAGCGGGACTGAGCCAAAGCCTATTGATCAGGCTGGATACCTTGATTTGAATTCTGCTGACCTCAGCCATAGCCTTCGATACTCCACGTCTCGTGCACTTGAGAATCTTTCTATTCCTGTTCAGTATTCTTTCCATGCAGCTGGCCCTGCTCAAAACGGCGTTGAGCTCCGTTATGCAGAAGCACTAACTTGCGCGGATAACATTGTTACTGCTCGTCTGGTTATCAGACATATTGCAACACTTCACGGCGTATTTGCATCGTTTATGCCAAAGCCTCTTCAGGGAGTTCCTGGCTCAGCCATGCTTTTGAATCAGTCACTTCTTGACCACGATGGCGAGTCTTTGTTCTGGGCTCCAAAGACTGAGAGCGAGGCCCACCTTTCTGAGCTTGCTCAACACTACATTGCAGGTCTTATTAAGTACGCTCCCGAGTACATGCTTATTACTAACCCAACGGTTAATTCCTATAAGCGCTTTGATCGTGATGCTATTCCTGCCTATGCAACCTGGGGTCGTAAAAACCGTTCTGCTATGGTTCGTATTCCTACGCATAAGCCAGGCAAGCACGTTGCTACCCGTGCCGAGCTGCGTATTCCTGATCCAACTGCAAATCCTTATTTAGCCAACGCCGTTACGCTTATGGCTGGCCTTAAGGGTATTGAAGAGGGTCTCTTGCTTCCTGAAGAGTTTGTAGGCGGAAATCCTGCCGATTATGGCGAGAAGCTCCCAATTAATCTTGGAGAGGCACTTGAGCGCTTCAAGCAGTCAGAGCTTCTTAAAGATGTTCTTGGTGAGCACATCTTCTCGTACCTGTGCGAGCGCAAGGCAGAGGAGTGGCGTGAGTATTGCCTGGCAGTTACTGACTGGGATACGCAAAAGTATTACGCTGGTTGCTAAGCAACTATTCTGCTTGCGTTTATAGGTACCTTTGAACCCTGTTCTGATTTTTTCAGAGCAGGGTTTTTTGACGAGAAACCCTGTTTCACACAAAGAATGTAGCCTTCTTATTCGAATTGTTACCGTTTTATGAACTGAAAAAATTACTTTTACCTGGGCTTTATTGGATAGAATGACTAAATAGTAGTCATTTATTCAAAGAAGTTGTTCTTCTCGCCATTTTTATGCAATAAAAACGAAAATAGTGGATAAAATTATAAGTAGATTTTTCATATTTGCTTCCTATAATTCATTCCAATGAATTTCAGCTCAGATTTATTCAGGAAGAGGCAGATATGAAATCTTCATTTGTAACTTCAGCTAAGAAGACTGCCCTAAAGGGCGTCGCGGTTGTTTCTATGGCATGTGCACTTATGGGTCTTATGGCTTGCTCGTCACCTAAGCAAGAAAATACTCAGCAGGGCACTACTTCAT
>JABZHK010000163.1:0-2498 GCA_015258885.1 Atopobium sp. | reverse complement strand
GTTACATCCGATATCGAGATTGCACAATCATCCGAGATGCTTCCCATCTTTGAGGTGGCAAAGCGTGCGGGTATCCCAGAGGATCTTCTGGAGCCTTATGGTCGCTATAAGGCAAAGCTTGATGCACGTGCTCTGGCAGATAAGCCTCTTCGCGGCAAACTTGTGCTGGTAACCGCCATTAACCCAACGCCGGCAGGCGAGGGAAAGACTACTACCTCGGTTGGTCTGGCAGATGCCTTGTCCAGCTTGGGACAGTCTGCCATGTTGGCCCTGAGAGAGCCTTCTTTGGGTCCTGTCTTTGGCGTCAAGGGTGGTGCTGCAGGTGGCGGCTATGCCCAGGTAGTTCCTATGGAAGACATCAACCTTCACTTTACCGGAGACTTCCACGCTATCGGCGCTGCAAACAACCTCTGCGCCGCCATGCTGGATAACCACATCAAGCAGGGTAATAGCCTCAACATTGATCCACGCCGCGTGGTGTGGAAGCGCTGCGTTGATATGAACGATCGCCAGCTCAGAAACGTTGTTGACGGCCTTGGTGGCATTGCAGATGGCATGCCAAGACAAGACGGCTTTGATATTACCGTTGCCTCCGAGGTCATGGCTGTATTCTGCCTTGCTTCGGGCATCAAAGATCTTAAAGAGCGCCTGGGCAGAATGGTTATTGCCTACACCTATGACCGCAAGCCTGTTACCGTCAGCGATATCCATGCAGAGGGCGCTATGACAGCGCTCCTCAAAGATGCTATTCAGCCTAACTTGGTCCAGACGCTTGAGCACACACCTGCTCTAGTTCACGGTGGACCTTTTGCCAACATTGCTCACGGCTGCAATACGGTTGAGGCAACAAAGACTGCTCTGCGTCTTGCAGATTACGTTGTTACCGAGGCTGGCTTTGGTGCAGACCTTGGTGCCGAGAAGTTCTTGGACATCAAGTGCAGAGCTACAGGTCTTGCTCCATCGGCTGTTGTTTTGGTGGCAACCGTTCGTGCTCTTAAGTACAACGGAGGCGTTGCCAAAGCAGATCTTAACCAGCAAAACGTTGAGGCGCTTAAAGAGGGCATTCCTAACCTGCTTCGCCACGTTGACAACATCCAGACGGTCTACGGTCTTCCTGTAGTTGTTGCTATCAATGCATTCCCAACCGATACCGCTGAAGAGCTTGCTCTGGTAGAGGAGGAGTGTAAGAAGCGTGGAGTTAACGTAGTGCTGTCTGAGGTTTGGGCAAAAGGTGGAAAGGGTGGTCAAGCTTTGGCAGAAGAGGTCATGCGCCTCTGTCAGACTGAGTCTAAACTCACCTTTGCATACGATGTCAAAGAGTCTTTGAAGCAGAAGATTACTGACATTGCTACCAAGATTTACCACGCTGACGGTGTTGAATTTGCTCCAAGTGCCGCCAAGCAGCTTCAGCAGCTTGAAGAGCTTGGCTTTGGCGAGCTTCCTATTTGTATGGCAAAAACTCAGTACTCTTTTACTGACGATCAGACTAAATTGGGTGCTCCAGAAAACTTTAAGATTACCGTGCGAGAAGTTCGTGTTTCTGCAGGTGCGGGCTTTGTGGTCTGCCTTACGGGCTCTATCATGACCATGCCAGGACTTCCAAAGGTTCCTGCTGCAGAGCACATTGATGTTCTTGATGATGGAAGAATTGTGGGTCTTTTCTAATGTCTTATCCCTCTTCACCTGAAGAAGTTGCGTTTACAACCTATAGCGCTGACTCTTATGCTCAACACCTTGCTGCTAAAGAGCCTATTCCTGGTGGCGGCAGTGCTGCCGCTTATGTAGGGGCACTTGCAGTGTCTTTGGCTTCAATGGCTGGTGTGTACGCACAAGGAAAACCTGCCTATGCTCAGCATGAAGATGATCTTGCAAAATACATCGCCCGAGCCGGAGCTCTTCGCCAAGACTTCATGGAGCTTATGGATGAGGACTCTCGCCAGTTTTTGCTGGTTTCCAGCGCGTTTAGTGTGCCTAAAGATGATCCAAAGCGTGCAGAGATTGTTGAGGATGCTCTTAAAGAAGCAGCTCAGCCTCCACTGAAGGTTATGAGAAAAGTGTGCGAGTCCATTGAGCTTCTTGAAGAGATGCTTATTAAGGGCTCCCGTATGCTTTTGTCTGATGTGGGCTGCGGTGCTGCCTTGGCACGTGGCGCTTTGATTGCCGCTTCTCATACGCTGTTTGTAAACACTCGTTCTATGCATGATACGGCGTACGCTCAAACGCTGCTTGATGAGGCGGATAAGCTTCTGGACACCTATGTATCACGAGCTGATGCCGTAAGTGATGCAGTAAGCGCACAGCTAAGACAGGAGGCATAACATGAGCTCAGAGACTACTTCACAGGAGCTTCGTGGTGCTCCTGTTGCCAAAACGATAACTGAAAAACTTGCCGCTCAGGTCAAGGAACTTAGCGCACAAGGCGTAACTCCTAAGCTGGTTATTGTTCGCATTGGACAGAAAAGTGATGACCTTACCTATGAGCGTGCGGCTTATACGCG
>JABZHK010000162.1:0-2530 GCA_015258885.1 Atopobium sp. | reverse complement strand
CGAGAAGAACGGTGAAGAAGAGGGTAAATACGGTAACCAAATTGGTCAGACGTTTTCCAAGGGCAACACGTCCCAGAACACCGGATTCCTCAGACTGCAGTCCAAAGCCTCCACGGATGTGGCTGCCATGCAAAACGGAAGAGGCGTGAGCTCCACCAGAAGAAATTTCGAGCCTCTGGGAGTCAAGCGTTTTCTTGCTTGGCTCAAGCTCTGTTTCGCGACCAGTTCCCTCGTCACCTGCTCTGAGCAGCAGGGCAACAATGATAAAGCTGGAAAGAAGAGAGCTGCCGCCCTGACTCATAAAGGGCAGGGTAACGCCAGTAAGAGGCATGAGCTTAGTAACGCCTGCAACAATGAGGAAGGTTTGGAACGCCAAAACACTGGTAAGACCGGCAGCCGCAAAAGCAGATGAATCGGACTTTGCGCGAGCAGCTGTTGCGAGGCCGCGCACGGTAAGGAGCAGGAACAAGGTAATGATTGCTGCTCCGCCAAAGAGACCCATCTCTTCTGCAATGGCCGAGAAAATAAAGTCAGACTCAACAATAGGGATCAGCGTAGGCATTCCCTTATCAATTCCGGTGCCAGCAAGACCTCCATCTGCGATGGAATAGAGGGACTGGACAATTTGGTAGCCGTCTCCAGCGGGGTCTTTGAAGGGGTCCAGCCAAATGTTGACACGAGTCTGAACGTGACCAAAGAAGTGATAAAGCACCACGCCGCCAATGGCCAAGAGCGCAATACTGACAAAAACGTAGCTTGCGCGACCTGTTGCTACATAGAGCATGATGACAAAGAACACGAAGAAGAGCAGAGCGCTACCAAGGTCGCGTTCAAAAATAACAACAATCAGGCTGATGCCCCACATGACAAACAGAGGAAGCAGCATTTTAAAGCGAGGAATGCGGAAAGGTCCAAAAGAACGCATGGAGACCGATAGGGCTTCTCGATTCAGTGCAAGATAAAATGCCAGGAAGAGCGTAATGGCAATCTTTGCAATCTCGCCAGGCTGGAAGGTGAATGCGCCAAAAGAAATCCAGAGTTTTGCGCCATAGCGGTCCTGGCCAATAACAATTGGCAGAAGAAGCAGTATGACGCCGAGAATACCAATGGAGTATTTGTAGCGTGCTAACGCGTCGAGATTTCTAATGACCGCTAGTACCACAATCATCACAACAACAGAGATAAAGAGCCAAATCGTTTGGTTGACTGCAAGATTTGGCGCAAGCCTAGTGACCATGGTGATGCCAATTCCCGAAAGCACAAACACAATGGGGAGAATGGCGGGGTCTGCTGCGGGAGCAAGGAACCTAATAGCAATGTGAGCCACAGTAAATGCTGCAAAGAGACCAATAGGAACAGCCATTGTCTCGAGGCTGAGCGTTGAGCGAGCAGTAATCATGTACATGGCGTACAGCAGAAATACAGGGATTGCTCCTACAAATAGTAAGAAGAGCTCTGTATTACGTCTTAGTCCACCTGCTTTTTCCATTCCTACTCACCTCCCGAACTTGTTGTTGACGTTGTTGTTTCTGTTGTGGGTGTTCCGCCAGACTGAGCGTCTTCTTTCTTTTTGACCGCTTTAGTGTTGGCGTCGTCAATTTGTTTGCGGTAATTCTCGACGGTGCTATGTGCTTCATCCTCGTTTTTAACGCGAATTCCGTCTGCAAGAGAGTCTTGAACTGCGTCAGGCAAATCTTTTATTTCAATCGACGTAGTTTCAACAAGTGAAGACATGTTTATGCCGGCAATTGTTGTAGGAATACCTCGATAAACGCCAACGGTAGTTCCGTTAATTCCTAAGTACCATTCGCTGCTTACAAACAGGAAGAACACCGCAACAGTGGCTGCAAAGAGCGCAAGGAACGAGACAAACGTGGCAATAACGCCACGAGTAAGGTGTTTCCTAGTTTGATCGGCTATGCCGTCGTCTAAGACATCGATGACAATAACGGTGATATTGTCAGATCCGCCATAGGTAAGAGCTGCGGAAACAAGGTTATCTGCGGCCTTTTGCGGCGTGACGTTAGAAACAGCAATGGATTCAATCTCGTCGTCGGGCACCATGCCAGAAAGGCCATCGGAGCACAAGATAATGCGGTCACCATCAGATACTTCAAGCGAGAAGTGATCTGCGTACATGTCTGGATCAGAGCCAAGAGCTCGCGTAACTACCGAGCGAGAAGGGTGTGTACGCGCCTCATCAGCGGTAATCTGGCCAGAATCAATGAGCTCCTCAACGTAGCTGTGGTCGTGAGTAATGCGGACCAAAGTTCCGTGATGAAGCAGGTAAATACGAGAGTCACCAACATGGGCAACGGCCATCTGATTGCCCTCAATGAGAACAGCGGAGGCGGTAGAACCCATGCCTGGTTTGCCAATGCCCTTGGCAGGAGCATCAATAACTTCCTGGTTAGCAGCCTCAATTGCAGCACCAAGACGGACATCGTCTGCGGTACTTGGTGCCTGTTCAGCAATGACCTTAACGGCAATAGAGCTGGCTACCTCTCCAGCGGCATGACCACCCATACCG
>JABZHK010000161.1:0-2574 GCA_015258885.1 Atopobium sp. | reverse complement strand
CACTCAGAGGCTCTCCCTGGGAACCGGTGCACAGAACAACAATGCGATCATCTGCGAGTTTATCAACATCGTACGCATCAATGATGTCTTTATCGGCAATGTTGAGGTAGCCAAGCTCACGCGCAACCTTTGTGTTGGTAATCATAGAGCGACCGGTAACAACAACCTTACGCTTTACCGCAACAGAGGCATCGCACACCTGCTGCAGGCGGTGAATGTGGCTTGAGAACGACGCAACAAAGACGCGACCAGTTGCATTCTTGATGATGTGACGAAGCGCCGCACCAACAGAAGCCTCGGATGGAGTCATACCAGGGCGATTAGCGTTGGTTGAGTCAGACAGCAACAGGTCAAGACCCTCGGAGCCAAATTTGGTGATAGCGGCGTAGTTTGGACGGACGCCATCAATTGGAGTCTGATCAAGCTTAAAGTCACCGGAGTGAATAAGCGTTCCTGCAGGAGTCTTCATGTGAATACCAAAAGCAGCAGGAATAGAGTGGGTCATCGAGAAGAACGTGATGTCAAAGGCACCAAGCTGGACCTTTGAACCATCAGTAACCTCACGAAGCTTGGTGCCCACAATCTTGTGCTCAGCAAGCTTGCCTTCAATAAAGCCAAGCGAGAGCTTGCTGGAATAGATTGGAACCTTACGAGTAAGGTCCATAAGCAGGTACGGAAGAGCACCAATGTGATCTTCGTGACCGTGGGTAATCAAAATACCGCGAAGCTTATCTTCATTTTCAAGTACATAGGTGTAGTCTGGTAAAACGAGGTCAATACCAGGCTGTTCGTCATCTGGGAACATCAGACCAGCATCAACAAGCACCATATCATTACCGTATTCAAAAACGGTCATGTTCTTGCCAATGCCATCAAGTCCGCCCATAGGAATGACTTTAAGAGCTGGGTCTTTTTTAGGCATTAAAACGCTTTCCTTTCAAAAACTTTCTATGACAGACGCAACCCAAAGGGCCGTCTATAAGACTTTTTGCAAAATCTACATGTTGTTTAATTATATAAAAAATCTGCACGTATTACGCTATATATTCCCAAAGAATCAAAATCTCAACAGAATAACAAGAGAGCTCCGACATGCATCGAAGCTCTCTTCAATACCTCATGTTTTATAAAACCTCGCGTGGCGAGAAACCCATTGAGTTTGAGCGTGCCTTATGCGTCGTGGTGACGACGTGGTTGCCTGCGCTCAGAGTTGCCGTTGTCGTTCTGACGACGTGGGCGACGCTCCTCACGGTCCTTCTTTGGAGCACCCTGTGGTGCCTCTGGCTTATCAAGACGGTCAAGAGAAATCTTGCCCTTCTCGTCTACCTCAAGGACCTGAACCTTAACCTCGTCGCCAACAGCCAGGACATCCTCGATCTTCTCGACACGTCCCTGTGCAACACGGGAAATATGAAGCAGACCGTCCTTGCCAGGAAGGAGCTCAACAAAGGCGCCGAATGGCTGAAGACCAACGACGCGACCAGTGTACTCCTCGCCTACCTCTGGAACCTTAACAATAGCCTTGATGCGCTCTGCAGCAGCCTCGGCAGCACCGTTAGTACCAGCGATAAAGACGGTGCCATCCTCCTGGATGTCAACGGTTGCGCCCGTATCCTCCTGGATACCGCGGATAACCTTGCCACCAGAACCAATGACGTCGCGAATCTTATCAGTTGGGATAGAAAGCGAGATGATCTGTGGAGCGGTCTCTTTGGTCTCAGTACGAGGTGCAGGAATCTGCTCGAGCATCTTGTTCAGAATGAACATACGGCCCTCTTGAGCCTGGAGAAGTGCGCTGCGCAGAATCTCTGGAGTAAGACCAGTTGCCTTGTTGTCCATCTGCATTGCAGTAATACCCTTGGTGGTACCGCAGACCTTGAAGTCCATGTCGCCGAGGAAGTCCTCAAGACCCTGGATATCGGTAAGAACAACAGTCTTACCGTTCTCCTGGATAAGGCCCATTGCAACACCAGAAACAGGACGCTTTAGAGGAACGCCTGCATCCATAAGGGAAAGCGTAGAACCGCAGGTAGAAGCCATGGAAGAAGAACCATTGGACTCCATTACCTCAGAGACAACGCGGATGGTGTAAGGGAACTCTTCCTCGGAAGGAATGACAGGAAGAAGTGCGCGCTCTGCAAGAGCTCCGTGACCAATCTCACGGCGCTTTGGGCTGCCCATACGGCCAGTCTCACCGGTGCAGAATGGTGGGAAGTTGTAGTGGTGAATGTAGCGCTTGCCGTCCATTGGCTCAATGGTGTCAAGACGCTGCCACTCGTTGAGCATGCCAAGTGTACAAATGGAGAGAACCTGGGTCTGACCGCGCTGGAAAAGACCAGAACCGTGAACAAGTGGCAGGTAGTCAGGCTTGACCATGATTGGACGAATCTCGTTAGCTACACGGCCATCAACACGCTCGCCGGTCTCAACAACCATAACGCGCATTGCGTGCTTCTCAAGAGCCTTGAGCTCAACTGCAATTGCGCGGCTCCAAAGCTCCTGCTCCTCCTCGGTGAACTGAGCCTTGATCTCATCCATCAAGTCAGCAACCTTCTGCATACGGGACTGCTTGTC
>JABZHK010000160.1:0-2590 GCA_015258885.1 Atopobium sp. | reverse complement strand
GTTTTCTTGCTGTTCGTACCACATGCATTTTTAACTAATTGATACAGGTCTACAGAGCATGCAACCTAGTACAGATAGTCTTATCTCTAAGTGTTATATCTGAATCGTAAAAAAGTGGCTGCATTTGACGTGTCATCTGCAGCCACTTTTATGTTACTTACACGTGTTTATTCGCGTGTAGTTAATCGTTTTGACTCTGCGGGCTTCTCCGCATCTCTGCGGGTTTCTCCGCACTTCTACTTGATCAGACCGCTGTTCCTTAGCAGCAGCTCAATATCAGTGCCCTTGACAGCCTTGAGAGCTACCTTTAAGAGCATCTTCTCCTTGAACGAGAGTGGCGCCTTATCAAGCGTTTTCTTGTCCAGAGCATAGTAGGTTGCCCTTAGAAGCTCTCTGATGTCGTACTGAGAACCCCAAACCTCTGGTACGCCTCTATCAACATCCATCAACGTGTAGACAGACTCCATACCAGTGCGGATTGAGTACTCCGTAGTAAAGATGGTGTCACGAGGAGTCTCGGCAAACTGTCCAATAAAGGCAAAGTTAACGGAACCCTCAGGGACAACCAGAGGCCTGTCCTCAGCCTTTCTTGGCTGGAAGAATGCGTTGATGTAAGGCATGAAGCACGTAGTGGTGTTGCAGCGGTTCTTGGCCCAGTCCTCAATCTTCTTGGTTGGAACACCAATGTGATAGAGCCACTCCTGGCATACTTCCTCACCGGTGCAGTTACGCATAGCCTTCTTTACAAAGTTACCAGGCTTGTTGGTGCTCAGTGCATAGACCCAGATAAGTACAGTGTCCTTGTCCTGTGCTCTGAACTGTGGCTGACGGTTGATGGTCCACGAGAGGTACCAGTTATCGGTACTATCTTTGACGGTTACAATGCCGCCGGTAGTAACTTTTCCTTCTCTTGGATCTCTCTTGCAGACACCAATAATCTTCTTGATGATCTCTTCGTCTTTTGTCTGGATAGTGGCGCTCATCCAGTTGGTTGCCTCAAAGTCACTGCAGAAATTATCGGGGTTTCCGTACTCGCCGTGCTTGGCCTGAGCGGCGATGTTCTTCCACAAGTCCCAGGACTCTCCTACGCCATTTCTAACGTTGCTAATGTCAGGAGCAGTATTCTGGTCACCATAGCAAGAGGTATCGGTGCAGCAACCATTGGTGATAAAGACCAAATCGTCTTCAGTAAGATCAATGGTCTGTTGTGAGCCGTTCTTCTCGTAAACAATCTGAGTGGCAACCTTTTTACCATTGGTATCGTTGATGATAACGTTCTTGACGTCCATACCGTAATCAACGCTTACACCATGGCTCTCAAGATACCTAACCAGTGGCAAAATCATGCTCTCGTACTGGTTGTACTTGGTAAAGCGCAAAGCTGTAAAGTCAGGCAGACCGTCAATATGGTGACAGAATCTGCAAAGATAGCGCTTCATCTCAAGAGCAGAGGACCATCTTTGGAACGCAAACATGGTCTGCCAATAAAGCCAGAAGTTAGTATTCCAGAAAGAATCAGGAAGTACGTCGCTAATCTTTTTGCCCTCAAGGTCCTTCTCGGGAGTCATAAACAGCTTGGCAAGCGCAAGTGAAGACTCTTTATCAAGCTTGAACTTCTTATCGGTGTGAGCGTCCTTACCGCACTTCTCGGAAGCCCTGCAGAGCGAGTAGTTTGGATCGTGTTTGTTGAGCCAGTAGTACTCATCAAGTACCGAGACGCCAGGTGTTTCAATGGATGGAACGTCTCTAAACATATCCCACATGCACTCAAAGTGGTTGTCCATCTCGCGGCCACCACGCATATAGAAACCCTTGCTTACATCTTTGCGGCCATCGCAGCTTCCGCCCGCAAGCTCAAGCTTCTCGAGCAGGTGAATTCTTGTACCCTTTACCTGACCATCGCGGACAAGATAAAACGCAGCAGCTAGTCCTGCAAGTCCTGTTCCAATGATATAGGCTGATTTTCTATCGGCATCTTTGGGCTTTTCTGGCTTAGCGAACGATTCATACGTTCCAGCAGAGTAATACATAACTTCCTCCTTAGTATTCCGCATCAATTACCTGCGGAAATTAGTAAGTCGCCCTTACCTTGCGTCCACTATAAACTTATAAACTGCTAAAGAAAATGCACAAAAAGAACGATTGGACATATAGGTTATTTTTTCTCGCAATCTACCTGCTAAATTGTTTCAAAAATAGCAATTAATTTGGCTTTTTTCGCAGGTAATGATGTGGTTAACTTGTATCAGTTAGATATAGCTAACTTTATTCTTTCATAGTATAAAGGGGGTCTTAGTATGGAAGTTGGTCACGAGTTTTTACTACGTATGGGTAAGACAAGGCTACGCCCTGGAGGTATTGAAGCAACCAATTGGCTGCTTAACTCCGTAGAGATTACGCCAGAAACTCAAATTCTTGAGGTTGCTTGTAATATTGGCACCACTACGGTTGAACTGGTAAAGCGATTCCACTGCCACGTAACCGCAATCGATCTCAATGCAGATGTGCTTCCTAAGACAAAGGAAAATATCGCGAGAAATAACATCGAGCAGTTCGTAACGGTGGAACAAGGAGACGCTACAGACCTCTC
>JABZHK010000015.1:0-13565 GCA_015258885.1 Atopobium sp. | reverse complement strand
GCCACAATGAATTCCCTCTTGCTGTAACTTTCGGCGCGTGCGAGGATCAACTGGATTGCCAATCTCCTCCGTAGAGGTTGCGGCTGAGTCGATGACAAACGAGTCTGCGAGACCGTTTTTCTCGACAAGATCTTGCATGACGTACTGTGCCATCGTTGACCTGCAGATATTTCCGTGGCAGACGAAGAGTATTTTTGTTGCGTGAGCATTTTCCGGGCAGTCGGTGTTCTGCTGGCTACTTTCGTTCTGCTGGATATGTTTCATCTTTTCTCCTGCGCTTTGTGCGAGTATTCGCTTTCTAATTCTACGGGTTTCTCGCCAAGTGCAGATGTGAGTTACGTCTAGAAAAGTCTGCCTGAAAAGTACAAAGAATCTGTATTTGCGCCACCGATTCTTTAACAAAATCAGGCAAATCCACAGATTCTTTGATGTATTTAGGCAAAAGTTACAGATTCTTTGAATAAATCAGGCGCACGTCAGGCTCGCGCCGCCCACCTGGCGAGAAACTCGTCCACTTCCAGCATATGCGCACAAGAAACCCGGTATCCACACGAAATGGATGCCGGGTTGAAATCGCTTGCGACCCGTGTTCGCACGGTCTCCGCACGTGGTTCACGCGTGATTCGCACGTGGTTCACGCGTGATTCGCACGTGGTTCACGCGTGATTCGCACGTGGTTCAACGCCACTCACGCAAAAACCCTCCCGCGCGAAGATGCGCAGGAGGGTTTGCAAGTTGGATTAAGCCGTATGCTTAGAGCTTGATCTCGATATCGACACCAGCTGGAAGGTCGAGACGCATAAGCGAATCAACGGTAGAAGCGCTTGGGTCGAGAATATCGATGAGACGCTTGTGAGTGCGCATCTCAAACTGATCACGGGAATCCTTATCCTTGTGTGGTGAGCGGATAACCGTGTAAAGGTTGCGCTCGGTTGGCAGAGGGATAGGACCGGAAACACGCGCACCTGTCTTCTGTGCGGTGTCAACAATCAGCTTAGCGGACTGATCAATGACCTCGTGATCATAGCCCTTGAGGCGAATCCTGATCTTCTGGCTTGACACTTTGGGTACCTCCATAAATGAGCTAGAGCTCGTGGTCGTTTACTTAGGATGCAGAGCCGCCGTTTTTGGCGACAATCTCTTCGCGTACAGCGTTAGGAACGGGCTCGTAAGAATCGAACTGCATGGTGTAGCTCGCACGGCCCTGGGTCTGGGAACGAAGGTCGGTTGCGTAACCGAACATCTCACCAAGAGGCACCTTAGCGCGGATGACCTTGGCGTCCATACGATCGTCCATACCCTCAATCTTGCCACGACGGGAAGAAAGGTTGCCCATAACGTCGCCCATGTACTGCTCAGGTGTCTCAACCTCAACAGACTCAACTGGCTCGAGAAGGACAGGGTTGGACTTCTTGAGAGCATCCTTAATTGCCATAGAACCAGCAATCTTAAATGCTGCCTCAGAGGAGTCGACCTCGTGGTAAGAACCGTCAACAAGGGTGACCTTGATGTCGACTACTGGGTAACCAGCAATGACACCGTTCTCAAGAGCCTCGCGGATGCCCTTATCGATAGATGGGATGTACTCCTTAGGAATGACACCACCAACGATAGCGTTGACAAACTCGTAACCCTTGCCCTCTTCCTGTGGCTCAAGATCGATGACTGCGTGGCCATACTGACCCTTACCACCGGACTGACGGACAAACTTGCCCTCAGCGTGGCTTACTGCCTTACCAGCAGTCTCGCGGTAAGCAACCTGTGGCTTACCAACGTTGCAGTCAACCTTAAACTCACGACGGAGACGGTCAACAATAATCTCAAGGTGAAGCTCGCCCATACCAGCAATGATGGTCTGGCCGGTCTCGTGATCAGTGTGAACCTGGAAGGTTGGGTCCTCTTCAGCCAGCTTAGCAAGGCCGATGGACATCTTCTCCTGCTCAGCCTTGGTCTTAGGCTCAACAGCAACGTCGATAACAGGATCTGCGAAGCTGATGGACTCAAGGATGATTGGGTTCTTCTCGTCACAAAGAGTGTCACCAGTAGTGGTGTTCTTCAGACCAACGCATGCAACAATGTCGCCTGCGGAGCACTCGTCACGATCAACACGGTCGTTTGCGTTCATCTCAAGGATGCGGCCAAAGCGCTCACGGTTGTCCTTGACGGAGTTGTAGACGTAAGAACCTGCCTCTGCCTGACCAGAGTAAACACGAATGTAGGTAAGCTTACCAACATAAGGGTCAGTCATGATCTTGAATGCAAGAGCGGAGAATGGCTCCTTAACGTCTGCGTGACGAACTGCCTCGTCACCCTTAGGAGTGACGCCATCAATCTCTGGAACGTCCAGTGGGCTTGGAAGGAAGTCGATGACTGCGTCCAGAAGCTCCTGGATACCCTTGTTCTTGTAAGCAGAGCCAACAAAGACAGGGTTAATCTGACCAGCAAGAACGCCAGCACGAAGAGCACCCTTAAGGGTCTCAACGTCAACCTCTTCACCCTCGAGAACAGCCATCATGACGTCCTCAGAGAAGTCAGAAGCTGCCTCAAGAAGCTCTTCACGCTTCTCAGCTGCAATCTCTACAAACTCTGCAGGAATCTCGTCGAGTGGCTCAGGGTAAATCATGCCCTTAGCATCCTCTTTGAAGTCCCATGCAGTGTTGGTGACAAGGTCGATAAGACCCCAGAAGTTGGACTCAGCGCCCATTGGGACCTGAGCTGCAATTGCGTTTGCGCCAAGGCGGTCACGCATGGTCTGGATTGCACGGAAGAAGTCTGCGCCTACGCGGTCAAACTTGTTGATGAATGCAATACGAGGTACGCCGTACTTGGTTGCCTGACGCCAAACGGTCTCGGACTGTGGCTGAACGCCTGCAACTGCATCGAAGACTGCAACTGCGCCGTCCAGAACACGAAGAGAACGCTCAACCTCAGCGGTAAAGTCAACGTGGCCTGGGGTGTCGATGATCTGAATGACGTGGTCTTTCCAGAAGCAAGTGGTAGCTGCGGAAGTAATGGTTACGCCGCGCTCCTGCTCCTGAACCATCCAGTCCATGGTTGCTGCACCGTCGTGGACCTCACCAATCTTGTGGGTCTTACCGGTGTAGTAAAGAATACGCTCCGTAGTGGTGGTCTTACCAGCATCGATGTGAGCCATGATGCCGATGTTGCGGAGGTCTTTAAGATTGTACTTAGTCTTAGCCATTTGTTTGCTACTCCTGAATTCCGACTAGAAGCGGTAGTGGGAGAAGGCGCGGTTGGCCTCAGCCATCTTGTACAGGTCCTCGCGGCGCTTGACGGATGCACCTACGCCGTTAGTTGCGTCGATGATCTCGTTTGCAAGACGCTCTGCCATGGTCTTCTCTTTACGGCTACGGCTGAAAGTGACCATCCAGCGGATAGCAAGAGTAGTTGCACGACGGGAGTTGACCTCCATTGGGACCTGGTAAGTAGCGCCACCAACACGCTTAGGCTTAACCTCAAGTGTTGGGCGAATGTTATCCATAGCCTTCTTGAAGACAGTGAGGGCATCCTCGCCAGTCTTCTCTGCGACGATGTCAAATGCACCGTAGACAATGCGCTCTGCGGTTGCTTTCTTGCCGTCGAGAAGGACCTTGTTAATAAGCTGGGTTACCAGACGATTGTTGTAGACGGCGTCAGGCATAACCTCACGACGTACTGCTGCTGCGCGACGCGGCATATTAATCTCCTAAGAACTAGTTCGAGTAGTGGACGTGATTACTTAGCACGCTTAGTGCCGTAACGGGAACGGCCCTGAGCACGATTCTGAACTGCTGCGCAGTCGAATGCACCGCGAACAACCTTGTAACGAACACCAGGAAGGTCACGGACACGGCCGCCACGAACCAGAACAATGGAGTGCTCCTGGAGGTTGTGGCCCTCACCAGGAATGTAAGCGGTTACCTCAATGCCATTAACAAGACGAACACGAGCAACCTTACGGAGTGCTGAGTTAGGCTTCTTTGGCGTAGTGGTGAAAACGCGGGTGCAAACACCACGCTTCTGTGGGTTGTGCTGAAGAGCGGCGTTCTTAGATTTTGACTTGACGCTCACGCGGCCCTTACGTACGAGCTGGTTAATAGTAGGCAAGATCTTCTCCTTCTTATACCTATCTACCTGCAGTTTTACATATTCGAAAGGTGACACAGCACTGTCCCCTTGGAATTACGCAGGGAAGTACTTTACGCTGATGAAAGCCACATGTCAACATACCACCGTACCGGGCGTATCTATACTTCATAAACTGCACATAATATAGAATCAAAATAACTTGTCTAACTATCAAAAACCTTTATTGAAAATCCGATATTCACAATCTTAAAATTTTTATAAGAGTTTATTGCACATATCTATAACTGCGTGAAAGAGAACAGGAGCCAAGACATTCTTTCGAAATATTAAAAATAAAGCTGTGTATAACAAACCATTTCCAATACCAAAGGTAATATAAGACCAAAGAGGTTCAAGATTATTAACATTATTTACAAGCGGAAAGATTATATGAGTTACCCCCCACAATACGTTAGCGAATAATGAACCTATAATATATGCTGATACATTAGTGATCTTCCAATATCTTAATAAACCTTCATTAAATTGTTCGGTTAGATAAACTCGGAAGAAAAATTCCTCAGGAAGTGCCACTAAAAATAAATAGTGAACCCAAGCGTAAATTCTATCAATATAATTTTCTTGAGAAAAAAGAACAGGAATAAATGAAATGAGCAATAAGATGGCTATATTAGCAGGTTTGAAACTTTTAGCAATAATATTACTGTAATGTTTTATGGTTATATATACAGGATAAATTGAAATGACCATACTAAAAGCTATTTTACTAATGTAACTATTTTCAAACAAATTCGCATTGTATTTATATTCTAACGATGCAATAAAAATTATAAAAACCAAAATTAAATAACTATAAAGAGCTTCATTCTTGAATTGTTTTTTCTGTTTATTTTCCATCCTTACTTCACCGTTCTACATTTATCGTTAGAGAAAAGTGTCTTAGTACTGAGTGTTCCTTCAGTTACATCCGCGGATAGCTTTAAAACAGCGATCGATTCTTCGCCGTCTTTCTCGCCCGTCTCAACAAATCCGTATGAACGATAGAGATCTTGCGCAACCTTATTTTTGGGTTCATAGGAAAGCCAACAAAACTCTGCTTTTCCACAGGGAAAGGTACGTATAAACTCCAACGCAAGCATGAGCGCTTCTTTGCCGTATCCCCTACCTTGGAATTTCGCATCAATCATCAGACGTCGAAGATCGTAATTATTTTGAGCTATTGCTGGAGCTTTGTCCCAGCTGCTATCTGTGCCAAAACCAATCATCAAAAACCCTATTGGTAAATCATTCTTGTATATACCAAAAGGAAAAATCTGTCCGTTTTCTGCCTTGGCTATATAGGCTTCAATAAGACTTATATCATTTCCAGCAACAAAGTCTTGCTGGTCCTCAGACACCTTGAGCTTAAGAATGTCCCACACGTTTCTTCCGTTTATGTGCTGAAGACTCACCATAAGGTATCAATCAAAAGTCCATTGCTTGTTGAAAAACAAGACGACCAAAGGCTTCTACTTTCCTAGTGCTGATGAGCAGCGTGAGCAAGACCGACGCTAATAAGCGTAATGACATGATCATCAGCAAGAGAATAAATGACGCGACGCCCATCTCTTTTTGCAGCTACCAGACCACGATCGCGCAGAAGGCGGAGCTGATGAGAAGTAGCAGACTGAGAAACAGAGAGAAGCTCCTGCAGTTCAGTTACACTCTTCTCGCCCAAAAGAAGAGCTCCCAAAATCTGGAAACGTGTAAAGTCAGAAAGCGCATCATAAATTTGAGTGGCATCATAGATGATATCGTCATTAGTAAGAAACTCGTGCAGTTGTTCTTCAGAAACGCACTCGCAAATATTGTTTGTATGCTCACACTCGTGAGAATGATTAGTCATGATACTTCCTACTCTTTACAACTCAAAACTCTGAGTACACAGGGCTTCTCGCAAAATATTGTTTGTAACGCATCTTAGTATATACCGACTCTGCTCCGTTAGAACAAATAAAAAGAGGACTCCAGCTAACGGCTGAAGTCCTCTTGTGTATCGGAGGCAATCTCCGAAAAAGTTTGATGTATCAGGCGAGATTACTTACTCGTCTTCGCCGTCTGCCTCAGCGTCCATACGGACAACCTGGTTAAGCAGGTCATCCAGAGAACCAAGGTCCTCGTTGATTACATCAGGGCTAACCTCGTCGGAAGAAGAGCCGATGAGTGTCTCAGTGTAATCAGAGTGGGTGGATGGAGCTGCGGAACCCAGCATCAGGCCACCGTCGCCTTCTGGCGAGAAGACCATGTTGAGCAGCTGAGAAAGATCCTCAGAATCAGCCTCATCCTCTTCTGGCTCAAGGATGTAGAGGAGGTTACGAGCCTCAAGGCCATCGCGGAGCTCCTCGATTGCCTTTGCACCAATACCATCGATGCGAAGCAGGTCTTCCTCAGTCTTGCCAATAAGATCGCCTACGGTCTCAATGCCAACCTCGCTGAACTTGTTGGTCCAACGCTGTGACACGCCAAGATCGTCGAAGAGGTACAGCTTTGCGTCCTCGCTTGAAAGCGTGCGGCCATTCTTGGAGTAAACGCCACCGTTGTAATCCTCATTGACCCAGTCAAGCTGCTTAGGAAGCTGCTCCTCGATGTCCTTAAGCTCTGCTGGTGCCCAGTCTGGAAGAGACTTAGCAAGAGAAGAGGTTGGGCCATCAATCTTGGTGCCGTGGTACGTAAGCTCAACATCGTTGTATGCGGAGAGACCCGTACCTGCAGGAATCTGCTTACCAACAATAACGTTGGACTTAAGGTCAAGCAGGTGGTCAACGTCGCCCTCAATGGCTGCAGAGGTAAGAACGCCTGCAGTACGGATGAACGATGCACTGGAGAGCCAAGAATCGATAGAGCTTGCAACCTTCAGAGTACCAAGGATTGCGGGCTCTGCCTCTGGTGAAGTACCACCAGCAAGGGCAATGTTCTGGACAGTCTCTGCAAAGACATAGCGGTCCACATACTGACCAAGCAGGTACGAAGAGTCACCTGGGTTGGTAACCTGAACACGACGAAGCATCTGACGTGCGATAACCTCGATGTGCTTATCGTTGAGTTCTACACCCTGGGAGGTATAGACGTCCTTAACGGACTCAACGAAGGTGTGCATAGTGGACTCAATGTCAGTGAGTCGACGGAGCATACGGAAGTTGACGAAGCCGCGGGTAATCTGGTCACCAGCACGGACAACAACGCCATCCTCAATACCAGGCATGAAGCGGACAGATGCAGGTACACGCCACTCCTCGATGACACGGGAAGTATCGTCTGCATCAACAATACGCAGCAGGTACTCGGTGGTCTCTGGGGTAATGTGAAGAACACCAGAAACAGGAGCCAGGTCAGCCTCGCGACCAAGAATCTTCTCGTTGACGTTGCCGACGACGTCGAACATACGAGCAACGGTAGGAAGACCCTGCGTAATATCGTCTGCGCCTGCAACACCACCGGAGTGAATGGTACGCATGGTCAACTGAGTACCAGGCTCACCAATGGACTGAGCTGCGATAATACCAACTGCAGTACCAATGTTGACAGGACGACGGGTGGAAAGATCCCAGCCGTAGCACTTCTGGCAGACGCCGTACTTAGACTTACAGGTCAGAAGCGCGCGGAGCTGAACCTTAGCAAGGCCGTGCTCAACAAGACGCTCAAGATCCTGCTTGGACTCAACATAGCCACCAGCAGGGATAAGAACCTCGCCAGTGTTTGGATCGCAGACATCCTCAAGGGTGCAGCGGCCAATCAGGTCAGTATCAACAGAAGTCTGACCAGGCTTAATCAGAGGATAGGTAACTGCCTCATCAGTGCCGCAGTCCTCCTCGCGGACAATGACGTCCTGTGCAACGTCGACGAGTCGACGAGTCAGGTAACCAGAGTCGGAGGTGTGGGAAGCGGTATCTACCAGACCCTTACGAGCGCCGTAGGTAGAAATGAAGTACTCAAGAGGCTCAAGACCCTCGCGGAAGTTTGCCTTAATTGGAAGGTCGATGGTTTCACCGGACATATCCGCCATCAGGCCTCGCATACCAGCAAGCTGGCGAAGCTGTGTCTTAGAACCACGAGCTCCAGAGTCAGCCATCATGTAAATTGGGTTGTTCTCTGCAAAGCCTGTAAGCATCTCAGAGCCGAGAAGATCGGTGCACTCGGTCCATGCGTTAACAACCTCAACGTGACGCTCTCGCTCGGAAAGGAAGCCGTCCTCGTAGTACTCGTTGATCTGGTCAACGCGGTCCTGTGCCTCCTGAAGCAGCTGTGGCTTATGTGGAGGAATGACAGCGTCCCAAACAGAAACGGTCAGACCAGCAAGAGTTGCATAGTGGAAACCAGTCTTCTTGATGTTATCAAGAATTGGCTCAACATCAGCCATTGGGTAACGGTCGCAGCAATCGTTGACCAGAACACCAATGTCGGACTTAACCATCTTGTAGTTGATGTATGGGTAATCCTCTGGCAGGCACTGACGGTTGAAGATAATGCGACCAACAGTGGTCTCAAAACGCTTAGTACCCTCAGTAACGTCCAGGTCCTCATACTGACCGCGGCCAGTCATAACGCGGAAGATAGCACGATCGCTATCAGCAACGTTTGCATCCTTAGAGCTTACGCGGACAACAACCTTTGCCTGAAGATCAAGGTCACGGTTGGCCTCAATAGCCAGAAGAGCATCCTCAAAGCTTGCAAAGGTAAGAGTCTTAGCGTCTTCACCGGTCTTCTCGGAAGTGAGGTAGTAGACACCAAAGACCATATCCTGAGAAGGAACGGTCAGAACCTTACCAGAAGCAGGGCTTCTGAGGTTGTTGCTGGAGAGCATCAGAATGCGAGCCTCTGTCTGTGCCTGAGTAGAAAGTGGCACGTGAACAGACATCTGGTCGCCGTCGAAGTCTGCGTTGAATGGTGCGCAGACCAGAGGGTGCAGGTGGATTGCCTTACCCTCGATAAGGACTGGCTCAAATGCCTGGATAGACAGACGGTGAAGAGTAGGTGCACGGTTGAGAAGAACGAGGCGGTCCTGAATGACCTCATCCAGAACGTCCCAAACAACTGGGGTACCACGGTCAATAGCGCGCTTTGCGCCCTTAATGTTTTCAACCTTGCGGAGCTCAACCAAACGACGCATGACAAATGGCTTGAAGAGCTCAAGTGCCATAGCAGATGGAAGGCCGCACTGGTGCAGCTTCAGGTGTGGGTCAACAACAATGACGGAACGGCCAGAGTAGTCAACACGCTTACCCAGAAGGTTCTGACGGAAGCGACCCTGCTTACCCTTAAGGGCCTCAGCAAGAGACTTCAGAGGACGTCCACCACGACCAGTGACTGGACGACCACGGCGACCGTTGTCAAACAGAGCGTCAACGGACTCCTGAAGCATGCGCTTCTCGTTGTTAACAATGATAGAAGGTGCCTCAAGGTCAAGCAGACGCTTAAGACGATTGTTACGGTTAATAACACGACGGTACAAATCGTTTAAGTCGGAAGCTGCAAAACGGCCACCATCAAGCTGAACCATAGGACGAAGATCAGGTGGAATAACTGGTACAACGTCAAGGATCATGTTAGCTGGATCGTTACCGCCCTTAAGGAAGGCGTCAACAATCTCAAGGCGCTTAATGGCCTTCTCGCGCTTCTGCTTCTGAGCATCCTCATTGGCGATAATAGCGCGGAGCTCCTTGGCCTCTTTCTCAAGGTCAATGTTGGAGAGAAGGTCACGTACTGCCTCTGCGCCCATGCCACCCTTGAAGTAGATGCCATAGTAGCGTTTAAGCTCGGAGAACAGACCTTCATCGGAGATGAGCTCTCTGGTCTCAAGCTGCATGAACTTCTCGAAAGCCTCACGACGAAGTGTCTTCTCTTCCTCGTACTCTTCCTCAAGATCAGCGACGCCTGCACGAATCTCGTCCTCAGAAAGAGGCTCAAAATCGCCAAACTCGTCATCCTGTGGCTGGCCCTGCTCGCGAAGACGTGCGATCTGATCGTCACGCTCTGCGTCAAGCTCTTCGAGGTCTGCTGCAAGCTCCTCACGAAGATCGTCTACGTCAGCCTCACGTGCCTCAGTGTCAACACTGGTGATTACGTAAGATGCAAAGTAGAGGACTTTCTCGAGGTCCTTGCTCTTGATGTCAAGAAGACGTGCCAGAGGGAAGCTGGTTGGGCTCTTGAAGTACCAAATGTGGCTTACAGGAGCAGCAAGCTCGATGTGGCCCATGCGGTCACGACGAACCTTTGCGGTGGTTACTTCAACACCGCAGCGCTCGCAGGTAATGCCCTTGAAGCGAATGCCTTTGTACTTACCGCAGGCGCACTCCCAGTCCCTTACAGGTCCAAAGATCTTCTCGCAGAAAAGGCCGTCCTTTTCTGGCTTAAGGGTACGGTAGTTGATGGTCTCAGGCTTCTTTACCTCGCCATAGGACCAACCGCGGATATCATCAGCAGACGCTAGAGAAATTTTAATAGCGTCAAATTCAGTGGAATCGAAATCTGCCACAGTCGCTACTCCTTATCGGTGGTCGCGTCGCCTACAAGTGCGGATGCACCCTCAGCGTCTTGGGACAGGTCGGAAGCGGTTACCTCAGTGAAGCCAAGGTCGTTGAGGATCTCAACAGCGTTCTTCTCCTCAGGATCTGTGACCTTTGCGGTATTTGCACGCTTACGGTAGGAGATTGGCTCAATGTCAAGTGCCAGAGAGCGAATCTCTTTGACCAGAACCTTGAAGGACTCAGGAATTCCTGCAGTAGGAATGTTCTCGCCCTTAACAATGGACTCGTAGGTCTTAACACGGCCGTTGGTGTCGTCAGACTTAACGGTGAGGATCTCCTGGAGGACGTTAGCAGCACCGTATGCATACAGTGCCCAAACCTCCATCTCACCAAAGCGCTGACCGCCGAACTGTGCCTTACCACCCAGAGGCTGCTGGGTAACAAGAGAGTAAGGACCAGTTGAACGTGCGTGGATCTTATCGTCAACCATGTGGCCGAGCTTCAGAATGTAAGAAACACCAACGGTAATTGGGCTCTTGAATGCCTCGCCGGTACGACCATCGTAGAGGGTAGTCTTACCACGCTCGTTGAGCTGTGGAACAAACTCCTCACGCATGTCCTCGCCGTACTCCTTGAGAGCCTTGTTGATCATGTTGATGTTGGTGCGGCGAACAATCTCTGCAACGGACTCATCAGTAGCACCGTCAAAGAGTGGTGTTGCAACAGGAATTGGACCCTCAACGTAACGCTTGGAATCTGCGTCATCGTCATCCCAACCGTGTGCAGCGCCCCAACCAAGGTGGCACTCAAGCAGCTGACCAACGTTCATACGGGAAGGAACGCCCAGTGGGTCGAGAATAACGTCTACTGGGGTACCGTCTGCCATGTAAGGCATGTCCTCAACAGGGAGAACCTTACAAATAACACCCTTGTTACCATGGCGACCAGCGATCTTATCGCCCTGCTGGATCTTTCTGCGCTGAGCAACAAAGACGCGGACCAGGTCGTTTACTCCTGGAGGCAGGTCGTCTCCAGCCTCACGGCTGAAGCGGACGACGTCAACAACGCGGCCATAGGAGCCGTGTGGCATCTTAAGGGAAGTATCACGAACATCGTGTGCCTTAGCACCGAAGATTGCGCGAAGCAAGCGCTCTTCTGCGGTCAGAGCGGTCTCACCCTTAGGAGTAACCTTACCAACCAGAATATCGCCAGGGCCAACCTCGGCGCCGATGCGGATGATACCGTCATCGTCGAGGTTTGCGAGCATGTCCTCACCAAGGTTTGGAATCTCGCGGGTAATCTCCTCAGCACCAAGCTTGGTGTCACGAGCATCAATCTCGTGGCGGGAAATGTTAACGGAAGTTAGAAGGTCTTCCTGAACAACGCGCTCGGAGACGATAATACCGTCCTCGTAGTTGTAGCCTTCCCATGGCATGTAAGCAACGGTAAGGTTTGCACCAAGTGCCAGCTCAGAGTGGTCAACAGATGGACCGTCTGCGATTGGCTGGCCTTTCTCAACCTGCTGTCCAACAGTGACGATTGGACGGTGGTTGATGCAAGTGGACTGGTTGGAGCGCTCGTACTTAGGAAGATCGTAGCGCTGAGAACCGTGCTCATCGGAGTAGATGACAACATGAGCTGCATCAACCTCGGTGACCTCGCCGGCAAACTCTGCGCAAATAAGCTCACCAGAGTCCTGAGCTGCGCGGCCCTCCATACCAGTTCCAACAAATGGAGCGTGGGACTGAATCAGAGGCACTGCCTGGCGCTGCATGTTTGCACCCATGAGGGTACGCTTTGCGTCGTCGTGCTCAAGGAATGGAATGAGGTTAGCTGCGACGGAGAGAAGCTGACGTGGAGAAACATCCATGTAGTCAACGTCCTCAACAGGAACCTGTGCAGGTGCACCGAAGGAACCGTCGAAGTCGCGGGTACGTGCAATAACGCGGTCTGCATCAACAATCTTGCCGTCTGCGTCAACCTCAACAAACTTCTTAGACTTAGGGTCAATTGGGGTGTTAGCAGGAGCAATAATGTGATTCTCCTCCTCGTCTGCAGTCATCCAGACAATGTCGTCAGAGACAACACCGCCTGTGACCTTACGATAAGGAGCCTCGATAAAGCCGTACTCATTTACGTGAGCGTACAGTGCCAAGGAGCCGATAAGACCAATGTTTGGTCCCTCAGGAGTCTCGATTGGGCACATACGGGAGTAGTGCGAGTTATGAACGTCGCGGACTGCGGTAGGAACGTTGGTACGACGGCTGGAGCCGGACTTGTGTCCTGCAAGACCGCCAGGTCCCAGAGCAGAAAGACGACGCTTGTGGGTCAAACCAGCAAGTGGGTTTGCCTGGTCCATGAACTGCGAAAGCTGAGAAGAACCGAAGAACTCCTTGATTGCAGCAACAATTGGACGGATGTTGATCAAAGACTGTGGAGTGATGTCGTCTGCGTCCTGAGATGCCATGCGCTCACGAACAACGCGCTCCATGCGGCTCATACCAATGCGGAACTGGTTCTGGACCAGCTCGCCAACGGTACGAACGCGGCGGTTGCCAAAGTGGTCAATGTCATCAAGGTGCTTAGACTCATCACCTGCATGCACTGCAAGAAGGTACTGAAGAGCTGCGACAATGTCCTCTTTGGTAAGGACACGAACATCTGCAGGAATCTCTTCCTCAAGCTTCTTGTTGATCTTGTAACGACCAACGCGAGCAAGGTCATAGCGCTGCTCGTTGAAGAAGAGGCCGTCAAGCAGAGAACGGGCAGAGTCAACGGTTGGTGGCTCGCCTGGACGCTGACGACGATAAATCTCGATAAGAGCATCCTCACGTGTGGTTGCAACGTCACGCTCAAGTGTGTTGCGAACAACATCGGAATCACCAAGGAGCGAGAGGATCTCGTCATCGGTAACAGCAATGCCAAGTGCACGGGGGAAGACGGTAGCGCTCTGGCGACGCTTGCGATCAATGG